>JAGGWE010000140.1 GCA_021157665.1 Sulfurimonas sp. | reverse complement strand
CACAAAGTTAATATCATTGATACTCCCGGCCACGTTGACTTTACTGCTGAAGTTGAACGCTCCCTACGGGTACTAGATGCCGCAGTTGCAGTATTCTGTGCTGTTGGTGGTGTTCAACCTCAATCAGAAACAGTTTGGAGACAAAGAAACCGTTATAAAGTTCCATCGGTTGTTTTTGTAAACAAAATGGATAGAACTGGTGCAGACTTTTTTGAAGTTGAAAAGCAAATTCGTGAAAGACTTAACGGTAATCCTGTGCCTATTCAAGTACCTATCGGTGCTGAAGCTGAATTTGATGGTATTGTAGATTTAGTTAAAATGAAAGCTATTGTTTGGGATAAAGATGCTGCTATGGGCTCTAACTACCATGTAGAAGAAATTCCATCAAACCTACAAGACAAGTGTGACGAATATAGAGAGAAAATGTTAGAGTCTATCTCTGAAGTTGATGGAAATGAAGAGTTTGCTGAGAAGTTTTTAGAAGGTGAAGAAATTTCTGAAGAAGAGATCTCTGCTGCTATTAAATCAGCTACACTTAGTATGGCTATCGTACCAATGGTTTGTGGTACTGCATTTAAAAACAAAGGTATTCAGACTCTTCTTGATGCTGTTGTTGCTTACTTACCATCTCCAGTTGAATCAGCTCCAATTATGGGTACACTTATGGATGATGAAGAGGTTGAAGTAGAAGTTCCTTCAACTGATGAAGGTGCTTTTGCAGCCCTTGCATTTAAAATCATGACTGACCCATTTGTTGGTGTTTTAACTTTCATCCGTGTTTACCGTGGTTCTTTAGAGTCTGGTTCTTTTGTTCACAATACTACAAAAGACAAGAAAGAGAGAATCGGTCGTATCGTTAAGATGCACGCTATCAAGCGTGAAGAAGTTAAAGAAATTTACGCTGGTGAAATCGGTGCAGTTGTTGGTCTTAAATCAACTACTACAGGTGATACACTATGTGATCCATCTGATAAAATTGTTCTTGAAAGAATGGATTTTCCAGATCCAGTTATCTCTGTTGCAGTTGAGCCAAAAACTAAAGCTGACCAAGAAAAAATGGGTATCGCTTTAAGCAAACTTGCTGCTGAAGATCCTTCTTTTAGAGTTCATACTGATGAGGAAACTGGTCAAACTATTATTTCAGGAATGGGTGAGTTACACCTTGAAATTCTTGTAGATAGAATGAGAAGAGAGTTCGCTGTTGAAGCTGAAGTTGGTGCTCCACAGGTTTCTTACCGTGAGTCTATCAAAGAAGAAGTAGAACAAGAGTACAAATATGCAAAACAATCTGGTGGTCGTGGTCAATTTGGTCATGTTTATCTTAGAGTTAAGCCAGGTGAGCCTGATACAGGTTTCGTATTTACAAATGCTATTAAAGGTGGATCTGTTCCAAAAGAATTTATTCCAGCTGTTAAGAAAGGTTGTGAGGAAGCTATGGCAACTGGTGTTCTTGCAGGATATCCAATGGAAGATGTTGATGTAACTCTTTATGATGGTTCTTACCATGATGTGGATTCAAATGAGATGGCATTTAAACTTGCTGCGTCAATGGGATTCAAAGCTGCTTGTCGTATAGCTAAACCTTCTATCTTAGAGCCAATGATGAAAGTTGAAGTTGAAGTTCCTGAAGCAAATATGGGTGATGTTATCGGTGACCTTAACCGTCGTCGTGGACAAGTTAACTCAATGGGTGACCGTGCAGGTAATAAAATTGTTGACGCATTCGTACCACTTTCAGAGATGTTTGGTTACTCAACTGACCTTCGTTCAGCTACTCAAGGTAGAGCAACATACTCTATGGAATTTGATCATTATGCTGAAGTTCCAAGAAATGTTTCTGAAGAGATTCAGAAAAAGAGAAATGGTTAGTAATAACCTTTTCTTCTCTCTTTGTTAGAGAGAATTTATCTACAGACTTTTGTCTGTGGAAATTTTAAGTTTCCCCTCTTATTTATTCTTCTTAAAAAATTTCATAACAAATTCAAAAACAAATCTAAAAAAGTAAATCACCAAATATATAAAAAATGTATATAATAAGGGGTGTATATAATTTCCCTTTTCTTGCATAAGTCCAAGTCTAGCTGTTGGATCACTTAATAAGTCTGGATGCATTAAGAATATCAATACGGTTAATAAAGCTGTGTAAATTACAAATTCTGTTTTTAATATTTTAATCATTCAAGATTGTATCATCTTAATCTGTTATAATTGTATAAGATTAAGGATAAAGGAAATTTTATGAAAAAAATCTTATTACTTTGTATCGTATCGTTAGGATTATTTGCACAAAGTGCAATCTCTTTAGCAAATCCAAAAGTTTATGTGGTGCTTGGAAATGTTATATATGATAGTGTTGATAATGTAGAGAGTTTAAAGAGTATAGGTAGGTATGCTGCATTTATTCCAAAGATAGATAAATATGTGAGTGAAGTTGCAGAGGCTAAGAAATTAGGCTATTTAGTAGAATCTGGTCAAAAAAAATCTCAAAAAACTCAGTATTTAAAAACACTTAGAAAGTTAGCTGAAGAAAATAAATATTTTACAAGAAGTGCAAATAGTACTTTTAAGTCAGCTTTAGAAACTAGAGATAGTGGTTTATTTCTTTCTATTGTAAATAGTGGGATGATTGATACTCGAAAAAATAGTGCAAAAATTATAGATTACTATAATAAACATTCTGATGAAATAAATCCTGATGGTGTAGTGCAAAATCTTATAGATGATGCTTATGCTAAAAAACATAAAAAGAAGTATGTTAAAAAAACGAAGTCATTAACTAATAAAGTAAAAGTTAAAAGAATTAGAGAAGCTGATAAGGCAAAAAAAGAAGCTTTGGAGAAAAAATTATCAGATGATGTTGCTCAAAAAAAAGAAAATATCAGACAAGAGCAAGAGAAAGAACTTTTTAAATAAAGATAATTATTTCCATATATATTGAGACTCCTCTGTGGGTCTCCCTTGAAGTGTGAGGTATGGTTTATAGTTTGCTTTGTAGTTTAAGGATGGGCAGTCTTTGACAAAATAGCCTAGGTATAACCATTTTTTATTTGATTTTTTTGCAAATTTGATTTGCAGTAGTAAAGATAGTTTTCCTAATGAGAAGTGGGAATAATCAGGGTCATAATAAAAATAGATAGAGGATATGCCGTCTTCAAGAATATCTATTAAATCAACTCCTATGAGTCTGTTTTCATCAAAATAAAGCACCTCATAACCAAACTCTTCATGCCCATTTACAAATGAGTTATAATAATGTTCTGGGCTTGTCTCTTGGTATTTCCACCCTTTTTTATCTCTCATATTTTTATGATATTTTTCAAAAATATTTAAATGTTCTTGTGTAAGAGTTGGTTTTTGAATATAGCTTTTGATATGTTGAGCTTTTTTCATAACTCGTTTTTCAGATTTTGAAAATATATAATTATCTATATCAATTTTTATACTTTTACACTCTTGGCATGTGGAACAAATGGGTCTAAAGTACATTTTTCCAAATCTACGAAATCCTCTTTCAATTAACTCTGCATTGTGAAAAGCTGAACAATCTTCTATGACTTTATAGTGCATAGTTTGTTCTTTATTGTCTAGATATGAGCATTTATCATTAAGCAAAAATTCTTTAAGCAGATTCATAAGCGAATTCTGACATAATTTACTTAAAATATTATCAAGTGAGTGGCTATTGGGATTTTTTTTACAACATAAAACAGTTATTTTAAGAACACTGGGTTCATTAATGTTAGTTATTGGTTTTGCAGTTCATTTTTGGGTTACTCCAAAAGAGGGTTTGAGTGAGAATGATAAAGCAGCAGTAAGGGTTGCTAGAATGGAAGCGCAAGTAAAGGGTAGTAGTTCTAAAAGCTCAAAATCACCAGAAAAAGATACCTCTAAATTTTTAGAAGAGTTGAAAAGCACTCAAGTAAAACAGATGCAATACATGACTATACTAGCCATGGTTTTTGGAATTGGTTTTTTAGCTTATAGTTTCATGTCTAAAAAAGAGGAAGATGCTTAAGAGCGATTCATCGCTATTAAAACACCCTCTATCATAGCGTCTATATCCCCATCAAGTATCCCAGAGATATTTGACAAGGCTTCATTACTTCTTGTATCTTTAACTTGCTGATATGGTTGCATTACATATGAGCGAATTTGATGTCCCCAACCTATCTCACTTTTTGGAGTTCCATCTTGTTCTGCTTTTTGAGCCTCTAGTTCTAACTCATAAAGACGAGATTTCAACATCTTCATTGCAGTAGCTTTATTTTTATGCTGACTTCTATCGTTTTGACATTGAACAACTACTCCAGTTTCAATGTGCGTTAAGCGAATAGCAGATTCAGTTTTGTTTACATGTTGTCCACCAGCACCACTGGCTCTATATGTATCTATCCTTATATCTTTATCTTCTATCACGATATTTATATCATCATCAATCTCTGGTGAAACCATAACCGATGAAAATGAGGTGTGTCTTTTTGCATTTGAATCAAATGGTGAGATTCTTACAAGTCTATGGATACCATTTTCAACTTTTAGGTATCCATAGGCATTTTCACCTTTTATGATTACAGAAACATCTTTTATACCAGCCTCATCACCTTTTTGATAATCAAGAATCTCAACTGAGAAACCTCGTCTTTCAGCCCATCTTTTATACATTCTTAAAAGCATCTCTGCCCAGTCTTGACTCTCTGTTCCTCCAGCCCCTGGATGGATGGATAAAAT
>JAGGWE010000244.1 GCA_021157665.1 Sulfurimonas sp. | reverse complement strand
GGCTTTGGGTAAAAAAGCTGCACCGAGTATCAATCAGCAACAGCAAAATAACGGATCTATGAACGGTGGATTGGAAAATATTTTAATTTCCATGATCGACAAAGATCACGACGGTTCCATCATTGATGATATGATGAAAATGGCTATGAAGTATTTTGCGTAAATATTAAATGTATTAATATTGTCAATAAAAGGAAAAGAGAGTTCTCTATGACTATAAAAACACTTTCATTTCTTTTTGTGGCATATAGCTTTACATTGGGAACACATACCTGTGCAAGTAGTATTATAGATAAAAATACAATAGTGAATGTAAAGACCCAAAAGCTTTTACTCTTAATAGATACTAAAGAGGAGTATGGCAAGTCCTGTGAAGAGTACAGTTATATCTCTTCTTTACAGAGACTAAAGCTAGTCAAGAAAAACTTTCTACTGGGAGATATTTTAAGTGATTCACTTGCTATCCCGATCATAAATCCAGATCAACTTACCGCAACAAACCTTACTGACTGTAATCTTCAAGATATAGATATCAGTGCATTTACCTATAGAGAGAAGCTTAGCTATCTTAATGAAAATATAGTCACTATAGAAGTATATCAATATGAATACGGTGCAGGTGCAGCACATGGAAACAGCAATATATCATACTATAGCTACAACAGAGAATACGGCATGAGGATTGACTGGGAAAATCTTTTTGGTCAAAATGAAGCATTTGACAAGTATGTTTTCAAGCGTGTAGTAAATGAGATCGCTGATGAAGATTTTATTACGTATTTTAAAACAAGTGATCAATTATTGAACTTTCGTACATCAGGTTATTTTGCAATTGTAAATGAAGGTCTGCTCATACAGTACGGTAAATACGAGATCACTCCGGGGTCATCAGGTTTGCCTTCTATAGTAGTGCCTAAAGAAGTTTTAAAACAGTATATGAGTAAAGAGATGTATGAGATGTGTTTCTATTCTCAAGGTTTAATGATTGCAAAGGGTATGCATAACCAATAAAATAAAAATAAATATTAACTTTTATTTTCACATATATTATTGGTGTAGTCGGGGGACTACACCCTACAGATGCAAAGCAATATTGAAGTTCCCGTAGGGTGTAGTGCCCTCACTACACCAAAGGTTGGCATATAAATATATTTGTTTTCCATTATTAACTATAGATCCAAAACACATAAATTCAATTAATTTTATATTGCAGTTTAAATAAAACAAGTATAGTTTAAAGTGCACTTTAAATAATTGTGATAAAATAACATAAACTTAAAGGTTGTTTTATGATAAAGTATATACAAAATAAACAGATACGCTTAATAAATAGTGTGTCTCTTGATTTTCAAAGAGAACAGTATCTTGAAAAATTATTATCTAAAAATAGACTTGTAGGGCTTATAGGTCAAAGAGGGGTAGGTAAAACTACACTTCTACTCCAATATTTAAAACAGAACTATAAACCACTGGAATATTTATACTTTAGTGCTGATGACATCTATATTATTAACAGTAGCATATACGACATAACAGATGAATTTGTAAGACTTGGTGGTAAAATAATCGTTATAGATGAGATACACAAGTATCAAAACTGGGCAAATGAAATTAAAACGATTTACGATAGTTTCCCTGAACTTACCATAAGATTTAGTGGTAGCTCAATGCTCAATATTTTAAATGAAAAGTTTGATTTAAGTAGAAGAGCTGTTATAAGCTATGTGAAACCTTTGAGTTTTAGAGAGTTTTTAAAACTAGATCAAAATATAGACCTACCAATGTTATCACTCCAAGAGATACTTTCAAATCATAATGAACTGAGTGCAAACTATGCTTTAACATACCCAACACTTTACAAAAACTTTTTAAGATACTTACAAATAGGGTTTTATCCATTTTTTATAGAGGATGAAACAGAGTATAAAAACAAACTTTTTAATGCATGTGAAAAGGTTATAAATGAGGACATACCATCTCTAAATAAAATTGAATATACTCATTTAAGTATATTTAAAAGGTTTATTGCAAAACTTATCTATTCAAAAGTACCATTTAAAGTAAATATAACTGCACTTTGCAAAGAGTTTGGAGTCTCACATCCGACACTTGCTAGTTATTTGGATATTTTAAATAGTTCAAAACTTATACGCCCCATAAAAAAATATTCTAAAACCATCTCTAAAAAACCTAATAAATTACTCTTTAACAATACAAATATTTTATACACATTTGCAGATGAGTTTGGGGTAGAGGTAGATATTGGAACAGTGAGAGAAACTTTTTTTGTTAGCTGTTTTGAAAATATTTATTATAGTGATATTGGAGATTTTAGAGTCGATGATATTATCTATGAGATAGGTGGGAAAAATAAAACATTTAAGCAGATCAAAGATGTGAAAAATAGTTATCTAGTCATAGATACAGATTATACAATGGAGATGAATAAGGTTCCTCTTTGGTTATTTGGATTTCTTTACTAAGCTTTAAATAATATCAAATAGCCAAGGGAAATCCTTTACACATATAAATCACTTCGTATAAAAATTCCATAAAATGTCAGATTTCACAGAGATTTAAAAGATATGCTTAGGTATCACATATTAAAAGGAAAAAAATGAAATTTACAAAATACCTAGGAGCATCTGCTTTAATTGCAGCTACTTTAACATTTACAGCGTGTACTCAAGAGCCACAGACTAATTCTCATGGAAACAGTTACTCTAAGTATGGTATGAGCGAAGATGCACTTTATCGTATGGGTAAAGATGATGGATGTAATTCTGGTAAGGGAGTAGTCACTCCAGGCATACGAAATGGAAATGAAGTCAAATATCAATACAGTCAGGATTACACAAGAGGCTTTAAAAAAGGTATGAATCTTTGTCTTACAGAGTAAACAAAGCTCT
>JAGGWE010000233.1 GCA_021157665.1 Sulfurimonas sp. | reverse complement strand
GAAGAAGTTAAATAATGAAAATTCTTAAAAATTTAAAACCAAAGATTTTAGTTGTTGGTGATTTAATGATAGATCATTATCTTTGGGGTAGTTGTGAGAGAATTTCCCCTGAGGCTCCTGTTGCTGTTGTAGATATTGCAAAAGAGACTACTGTTCTTGGTGGTGCAGGTAATGTTATAAACAATCTTGTTGCCCTAGGTGCTGAAGTTAGTGTGAGTAGTGTTATTGGAGATGATGAGAATGGTATAGAGTTAAAATCAATGTTAAATACTATAGGTGTTGATTCTCAAAATATTATTATTCAAAACGAACGAAAAACATCTAAAAAAAGTAGAGTAATTGCTAGTTCACAACAAGTAATTCGATATGATAAAGAGACTAAAGAAAATATAAGTGATGAGTCTGTTGGTAATATACTTGATTCTTTAATTGGAACTATTTCAAAGTATGATGCAATTATATTATCAGATTATGGCAAGGGTATTTTAAGAGAAAAATTATGTCAGGGTGTAATTTCTTTGGCTAAAAATCATAATATAAAAGTTCTTGTTGATCCTAAAGGTAGTGATTTTTCTAAATATCGTGGTTCTTATCTGTTAACGCCAAATAAAAAAGAGGCTATTTTAGCTACGGGGATAGAGATTAATAATGAGGATACTTTAAAAAAAGCATTGGTGAAACTAAAAACAGAGTGTGATTTAGGTTTATCACTTATTACTTTATCTGAAGATGGTATTGCTACTTTTGATGAAAAAGTAGAGGTTTTTCCAACAGTTGCCAAAGAGGTTTTTGATGTGACTGGTGCAGGAGATACTGTAATAGCTTCTATAGCTTTTGCTTTGAGTGCTGGAAAAAATATAGCCCAAACTGCAGCTTTTGCAAATCTTGCAGCTGGTGTTGTTGTTGGAAAAATTGGTTCTGCTACTGTTACAATGCAAGAGATTGAAGATTATGAAGCTAGTTTACATAAAAGTACATCTGATGCTCATATAAAAAGTTTTGAAGATATACAAGCAGTTGTGAAAAGATATAAAGAAAATGGTAAAAAAGTTGTTTTTACTAATGGATGTTTTGATATTTTACATGTTGGGCATGTGAAGTATCTTCAAATTGCTAAAAGTTTTGGAGATATTCTTATAGTAGGACTTAATTCTGATGAGTCAGTATCTCGTCTTAAAGGTCCAACCCGTCCTGTTAACATTGCCGAAGATAGAGCTTATCTTTTAGCAGCATTAGAAGCAGTTGATTTTGTTGTTCCTTTTACTGATGATACACCTTATGAACTTATTAAAATGCTTGCACCTGATGTTTTAGTAAAAGGTGGAGATTATGAGGGGAAAACTGTTGTTGGAACTGAATTTTCTGGAGAGTTAAAGTTAGTTGAGTTTGTAGATGGAAAAAGCACTACAAAAACGATAGAGAGGATACAAGCAGGAACAATTAGCTAAATATCTAACTCTTTTACAGCCTCTATAACTTCTAGGGCTGTGATGCTTGTCATACACTCATGATGCTTTAGAGGACACTCTCTTTTCATACAAGGTGAGCAATCCATATCATGTCTTACAGTCTTACTTTTTTTATTCATCCATTGTGAAGTTTCTTTATGTCTTGTTGGTCCAAAAATAGCAACAGTTGGAACTTGATAAGCAGCAGCTACATGCATAGGTCCACTGTCGTTTGTTATAAATAAAGAACACCCCCCAATGTTAGAACATAACTCCTCTATATTTGTTTTTCCAGCTAAGTTTATATAATTTCCCACATGCCGAGCTTTTAGATTTTGTTCAATCTCATTTGCCATCTCAACTTCATTTGGTCCACCAAAGATTATGATGTCAAATTTATCACTAAACTCTGCACCAACCTCTGCAAATCTTTCAGGGTACCATCGTTTAGCACTTCCGTAAGTTGCCCCTGCATTTATGCCAAGAGTTGGTTTTTTAAACTCTTGAGGTTTTATATATAGTTTTAGAGTAGATATGTCATCTTTATATTCATCTACATTTATCATTGCTAACTCAGCATACTGAAGTGCTAAATGTTTATTAGATTTTATTTTTGGAGTGTGTGATAGTAAAAACATAGAGTGCCATGATTGTTTTGCTAAACATACTACCGTTCCTGTAAATCTAAGAAGTAATGATGAATGAATCTGGTTTCTGAAAGTAACGGCTAAGTGAAATTCACCTAAATCACGAGCAAGTTTATAAGTTGCTAAAAATCTATTTGAGGCTTTTTTTGTCTCATCAACAATAGCTCTTTCACATTGTGGATGATGTTTTAAAGCTTCAATACTTACGAAACTTCCAACAAAAGTAAGCTTGGCATGTGGATGGTATTTACAAAGTAACTCTATCGCTGGAGTTGCCATGATGGCATCTCCTAACCAGTTTGGAAGGATTATTAAGATTTTCATCTATTCTCGTACTCTCTTTTTAGTTAAGTATTTTTTTGTAAATTTATCCCATCTTCTATTTATCTTTTGTCTAGCAAAATATGGAATTTTATTTGGAAAAGTGAAGTATGTTATATCTCCTAATCCATCTATTAAAACTAAATGAGATTCATTTTCACTAGTTTTTCTTAAAAGTATGTTTTTTGGCATCATTCCATAGTTAAAAATAACACAGTGTTTTAGAAAAAAATCTTTATATTCCTCTAACTCTTTTGTATAGTTTTGTACACCAAAATTATTTATATAATATGCAAAGCTTTTAGAAACATTACCATCATAATCTCGGATGAGTTCAACAATAAAACCATCACCCTTATCTGTTTTAACTTCACCATAATATTTTGGTAGATGTTTCCAGTTCATATCTTGTTTTTTTAATAGTTCTTTATAGTAGTTTATCTCAGCTGTTGTTTGTTTTGATCTGCCAATATGTTGCTCATAGCTAATTTTTACTGCTTTATTATGATCAGTGGGATGAGTATAACAGGCTCTTTCACTACCTTTTCCAACAAAATCTTTCTCTTTAAGTTCTAAAATATCCATCTCTTAAATCCTCATATACAGTTTACTTTTTTTGGGACTGCTTTGGTTATATATATGTAGATTGGTGATGAGCCAATATCTAGTGTTTCATTATTAATATGTTCTCCATCACGAGAATAGACATTAAAAAAATCTTCATTTTTTAAAGTTGTAGGTTTTAATGACCAGTGTATTTGAATCAGTTGTTCATCAACTAAACATTGTAAAATATAATAATCTCTTTTAATATCAAGTCGTAAAAATTGAGCATTTTTTAAAGTTTTTGTCATATATTTGTAGGTTTTAAAAGCTGGACGATAAGTTATGCCATCGATATTATCAATAAGCCCATATCCTCTAGCAATTAACTGATGCCAAGATAAAGAATCAATCTGTTGAGAAGCAAAAGCTAAAAGATGATAGCGAAGCATAAAGTCTGCATAACTCTCTTCATCTATACACTCATGCTCACTTGTAGGGGCATATGGAGCAGTACCACTTAATGGATAATTTGTTTCTGTAATATGTAGTTCATGCTCTGTTTTTCTGCTAAGCCAAACCATTGTACTAAGTAATGCAATTTTATCAGACAATGCAAATCCCATCTGCATATGTTCAGGAGCACCCCTTCTATCAACATAAAGAAGTGAAGAGATAGCATCGTATTTGTACTTAAAAAAGTTAAATAGTGTATGAGCAGTGAAGTGGTACTCAAAATCAATAACTCCACTCCCAATAAGCTTGGCATGTGGAAAGTGTGAGAGTTTTAAATCGTAAGCAGTTTGATAAAATTTATTGTACTCATCTACACTAAAAAAGCCCCACTTACTTCTGTTTATAGTTGAACCAATTTCATACATATCCACATGCCCATCTAGTGTTGTAAAAATAGTTTTTAAATCTTTTTTTAGCAGTTGCAAATCTTCTACATGCTCTCTATCTTGCATGATTTTTAAAGTAATTTTTTTATTTTCATTATTCCCACATGCCAAGATAAATTCTTTAAGTGCAGGAAGTGATTCCATTTCCCAAAGTTTAATACGAACTAAAACTCTATTAATCTCTAACTCATCTAAAAGTTTTAAAGTTAATTCTGGTTCTCTTTCAAAATCAACTCCCATACAAAAAAACTCATGAGATTTAATCTCTTTTCTTTTTATAAAAGGCATCATCACAAGTGAAAAAGGTAAAATAATTAAAGCAAGTAAATAAGTTTTTATAAGTGAGAAAAGCTCTTTTTTTCTCATTTTCTTTTTATATGCTTTATCTTTAAGTAGTGCTGGTTGGTCGGAATAGTTATCCCATGCAAAAGGTTTTTTCATAAGGCGAATTATATCCTATTTAATGTAAAATAAGATTTTAAACATTAGGAATTATATGAATATTTTAGTAGTAAGAAATGATAAGCTAGGTGACTTTATAACTGCACTACCTGCTATATATGTACTTAAAAAGCATAATCCAGATAATAAAATAATAGTCTTTGTCGCTCCTTTGAATAAAGCTTTAGCCTTGGCATGTGAGTTTATTGATGAGGTTATAGTTGATAATAATCTTGGCATGTGGGAATTGGTTAAAGAGATTAGAGATAAGAGAATAGATGCTTCGGTAACACTTTTCTCAAACACTCGTGTTGCAATAGCACAATTTTTAGCTGGAATTCCAAAAAGAATTGCACCAGCAACAAAAATAGCACAAATTTTTTATACACACAGAGTTAAACAAAGACGAAGCCAAGTAAAAATGGCAGAGTTTGAGTATAACTTAGAGCTTACAAAAGAGTTGTTTCCTGATATAGATTTAGAGTATAAAAAGCCTCTTTTAGAGTTTGAGGACTCTAAAAAAGTTTATGATATATTTAAAACAAATAATGATATAGAAAAAGAAGTAGTGTGTTTTCATGTAGGTTTTGGAGGTTCAAGTGATGTCAACTGGAATCTTGATGAGTATGAAATTTTAATAAGAGAAGTGTTAAAACAAAATAAGTATCAGGTAGTTATGACTTTTGGACCTGATGAAAAAGAACTTTATGAGAGTATGCAAAATAGGTTTAGTAATACAAATATAGTTTTTTATTTTTCAGTTGATGGACTTATATATTTTGCAAAACTTAT
>JAGGWE010000125.1 GCA_021157665.1 Sulfurimonas sp. | reverse complement strand
TTAGCTAAAATAACACCAGAAGTACCACTTACAGCTTGAGATAAAACACTATCAACAATTTTAAAACTATCTTTTAAACCAAGTTTTTTATCGATTACTGAAAGTAGCTTATCATTTGGGATAACAACTATTGAATCACTCTCTTTTTTAAGTTCCTCAAGACCATCTTCAGCAAGTTTAAGTCTTTTTTTACCTTCAAATTTAAATGGTTTAGTAACAACAGCAATAGTTAATGCACCAATCTCTTTGGCAATTTGTGCAACAACTGGAGCAGCACCAGTACCTGTCCCACCACCAAGACCAGCAGAGATAAATATTATATCTGCACCTTCTAAAGCAGATCTAATCTCTTCATAGTTTTCTAATGCAGATTCTCTTCCCACAGCTGGTTTCATACCAGCACCAAGACCTTTAGTTAGTTTTGTACCTATTTGGATTTTAGATGCAGAACAGTTTTCTGAAAGTGCTTGGGCATCAGTATTTATAAGCATCATCTCTATACCTGTAATACCTTCCTTAATCATATGACCAATCATGTTACCACCACCACCACCAACACCAACTGCGATAATTCTCGCGCCATTAATATTGCTTGATTCTTCTATTATAAATGGTTCCATTACTCTACTCCTTAAAATAACTGGGTTGCCCAGTTCCAAAATTTGCTAAAAGCTCCAGCTTCATCACTCTTTTTATCTTTTTTAGATGGCAGAGTGACTATTTTATCAGAAGAACTACTTTCTTCTTGTGCTGGAACGATTGGTATATCAATCTCTTGTGTTAAATCAACACTTGTTTGTGAAAATGGAATCTCATTTGAATGACGAACTTTTTTATTTACATCTATTTCATAAGGTGTATATGCTGAGGCACTGTACATAATAAGACCAACGGCAGTTGAAAATTCTGGATCACGAAGATTATCGAATAATCCATCCATCTCTTTTGGTTTAGCGATTCTAACTGGCATTGAACCAAATGTTGCAATAGCTAAATCTCTAATCCCTTCCATTTTTGCAAAACCACCAGTTAAAATAACACCAGCACCAATTTGATCTTTTAATCCACTGTTTTCAATGAATTGAGAAAGTATCATTAAAGTTTCTTCAACTCTTGCAAAAATAACATTATGTACAACTTCTAAAGACACTTCATGTGTATTGTTTTCATCACCAATAATTGGAAGTTCTATTAAATCATTTGTAGGTGTTAATAATGAACCATAGCTTAGTTTTACAGAATCTGCAATATTTAAAGGTGTGTGAAGTGCCATTGATAAGTCACTTGTCACATGGTTAGAACCAACTCCTAAAAAGTCATTATATTTTATTGAGTTTCCTATATGTATTGTTATATTACTAGTATTTCCACCCATATCAATAACAGCAACACCAAGCTCTTTTTCATCTGAATTAATTGTTGCAATTGAGGAAGCATAACTATTTAGAATTACATTTTCAACTTCAATACCAGCTCCACGAACAGCTTTTTTTAAGTTATTTAGATTTGATTTTTGAGTAGTTATAATATGTGTTTCAACTTCAAGTCTTGAAGCATTCATTCCAAGAGGATCTTCAATAAAATCTTGGTCATCTACCTTAAAATTAAAAGGAAGAGCATGTAAAATTTCAAATTCATTTGGAATATTTGCATTATAAAGAGAGGTTTGCATAACTCGTTCAATCTCTTTAAAACTAATCTCTTTATTTGGAATATTTACAATACCATTAGAGTTTAAACTTTTTGTATATGCACCAGATATGGATACTATTGCTTTTTTAATATCACTACCTGCAACTCTTTTTGCATCAGATACAGCAGTTTTTATAGATTTTGAAGCTAACTCAATATTAGTTATACTTCCTTTTTTTAAACCTTGTGCTTTTGTTGTACCAGCCCCAATAATTTGAATAGAATCATCATCATTAATTTGAGCGATAATTGCACATATTTTTGTAGAGCCAATATCTATAGCTAAAACAGTTTTACTCAAATTAGAGTCCTTGGATGAAAATCTCTGTTTTGTACTTGTTTTGAAGATTTTTTAACAAGCCTTCATTAAACATAGCACTTTTTATTTTATTAATAGAATCATCTTGATTAATATTTGAATTAGTAAGCATTTTTTGTTCCAAAATGTTATATAAAATAATCTTTCCACTTTCAAGTGTGATAAAATCTCTTTTTTTCTGTGTATTAAATAATTTAACTAAAAATTCATTACTTTCAAGTACAGGTATTCCTGTGATTTCAACAGCATCTGTATTTGTTAAAAATTTAGTTACTTTTCCTTTAAATGTTTTAACTGAAGTTGTAGCCAACTCTATAAGTTTTGTTTTTTTCTCTTGAGATATAAAAAGTGGTAAAACATCAGCTTTTGCATCTTCAAAACTTTTTACTTGAGATGGATTGATTTTAGCTAATTCAAATGTGAAATACTCTCCATCAATCTCTATTGGTTTTAAGTATGGTGAATTAAGAGATAGCTTTTTAACTTTTTCTAATGTTACTGCATTAAATGGATTATTGTTTTGAGATATAACTAATGATGAGATTTTCACATCAGAAGAAAGTTTACCTTTTTTATAAGAGATATAAGATCTTAGCGCTAAATCTTTTGTTGCTTTTGCGTTAAGTTCTGCAATAACATTATCTTTGGCATCATCTATTGAAACAATTTTTCCATTTTCATCTTTAAAGTGGTTTTTGTTTTTAGAATAATACTCAGATATTTTAGTTTCATCATAATCTTTGCTAACTCTTTCTTGTTTTATATATTTTACTTCATAGCTAGTTTCACTCATGAAGTTTTTTTGTTTAGTTTTCCAAAATTGTTTTAGTGAATCATCTGATGTATCTATCTCTATATTTTTGTCTGTTAAGATTTTATATTCAATTTTATCAGATATATTTAAAATTGTGTTGATAATATTTGATTCATTTTCACTTACTTCAATAGGTAAAAGTTTTAAAACTTTTTGAATAAGTAATTGTTTTTTAACATCTTTTTCATATTCTTTTGAATTTAGATTGTTTCTTGAAAGGGCTTCTTTATAGATTGTTTTATCAAAAACTCCATCTTTAAAAAAGAATTTTTGAGTTTTTAGTTCTGCTAATAAATCTGCATCACTAACTCTTAAATCATATGAGGCAGCAAGATTTAAAATTAGAGCTTGATCCGTTAGATGTTTTAAAGCTTGTCCTTGAAGACCAAAGCTTTTTGCTTTTTCTTCATCAAAGTCACCTTGAAACATTTTATTGTACTGTCCATATAGATTAGAATACGATTTTTGTAATTCACCCATTGTTATCTCAATATTTCCAACTTTTGCCACTGCTCCAGCTTTATCTCCATAAGAGTACTGACCCCAACCAACAAAACCTGCTCCAACAAAAGCGATTGTTGAAATCCAAATTGTAATAATGAGGTACTTCTTATGTCTTTGCATCCATGTAATCATATATCTAAACCTTGATAATAATATTTTTGTTATTTTAGGTAAATAGTTATTAAAACTTCATAAAATAGGAGTTAAGATTCAAATATGGTAGTATTACAAAAAACAAATGGAATATAATGAATAATTTAGAATTAAAAAATAGAGATTTAGATGTTCTTTGGCACCCTTGTACTCAGATGAAAGATCACGAAACACTACCATTAATTCCAATTAAGAAAGCTCATGGTATTTATTTAGAAGATTTTGATGGCAACAAATATATAGACGCTATTAGTAGTTGGTGGGTAAATATGTTTGGGCATACAAATAGTTATATAAATGAAAAAATAAAAGAGCAGTTAGATACGCTAGAACATGTAATATTGGCTGGTTTTACTCATGAACAAGTTGTCCTATTATCAGAAAGATTGGTTAAATTGACACCAGATGGATTAGATAAATGTTTTTATTCAGATAATGGTTCAAGTGCAGTTGAAGTTGCATTAAAAATGAGTTATCATGCTCATTTAAATGATGGTAATGGTGATAAAAATATTTTTGTTTCATTAAAGAATTCTTATCATGGTGAAACTATTGGGGCTTTGAGTGTTGGTGATGTTGAATTATATAAAGATACATACAAGCCACTTTTACTTAAAACTATACAAACGCCAGTTCCAAAAGATATGAGTTTAGAAGCAGCTAAAGAAGCGGCATGTGGATTTGAAGAGTTATGTAAACAAAGAGCTGATGAAATAAGTGCAATAATATTAGAACCTTTAGTTCAAGGGGCAGGGTATATGCATATGTATCATCCCCATTTTTTAGTATTGGTTCGTGAAATATGTAGTAAATATAATGTACATTTAATTGCAGATGAAGTTATGGTTGGTTTTGGTAGAACAGGGGAATTGTTTGCCTGTAGCCTTGCAAAAATAACCCCTGATTTTATAGTTTTATCAAAAGGTTTAACTGGTGGTTATCTTCCACTTTCAGTTGTTTTAACGACAAATGAGATATATGCAAAATTTTATTGTGATTATAATGAACATAAGGCCTTTTTACATTCCCATTCATATACTGGTAATGCTTTGGCATGTGCAGCAGCAAATGCAACTTTAGATATTTTTGAAAATGAGAATATTATAGAAAAAAATAAAGAGTTGTCAAAATATATGTCTGAAAAATTACAAAAGTTTAAAAAGCTTAAAAATGTTGAATCTATAAGACAAACAGGAATGATTTGTGTAGTTGAATTAAAAGGGTATAAATCTGAAGATAGAATAGGGTTAAAAGTTTATCAGTATGGATTGAAAAATGGAGTTTTACTAAGACCTCTAGGTCATATTGTTTACTTTATGCCACCATATATCATAACAAAAGATGAGATTGATATAATGATGGATACAGCCTTTAAAGCCATAGAATTATTATGAGTATATAATCTTTTCTATATCTTGGGCAAGCATAATACCCTCTTTCTTCCAGAGTATTGAGTCTTTATTTTCGTAAATAATCATAGTTGGTACTTGCATCACTCCATATCTTTCTGCTAAAGTGTCTGATTGAGCACAATCTATTGCAAGAACTGAAATATTTTCATGTTTATCATCAATCTCTTCAAGTTCAAAGTCTAATGCTACACATGCATCACAATACTCTGAACCAAACTTTAAAATAACTATCTGTTTTTTATTAAACTCTTCTGCGATAATCTCAGAAAAGTCAATTTCATCTACTTCTATAAATGCCATTTATTTACCTTTTTTATAAAATTTAATCAAAATTACAATTGTTTTGTGAACTTTCAAGCATTAACAAACGACAGCTTTTTTCTAATATAGCAAGTTGTTTTGCCATTTCATGTAAGTCTCTGTTAAAAGCATAAACACCATAGCCTCTAATTACCATAATATTTGTTTTTTTTGTTTGAAAATAGTAGCTTATTTCACTTTGAGCTCTATCGTACCAATCATCAAACTGTTTTGGGTCTACTATCTCTATCGAGCCTATCTCTTGGTATCCAAAATAATCTTTTGGTGATATTATATTATGTTCAAGTGAATAAGCTGTAGTAAATGGTGGCATTGAAAAACAGATAAATTTAGCATCTGATATTTGTGAGTAAATATTAAAATGAATTTTAGCATCTAAACTAGCTTGATTCCAACGATAATCTTTTTTAAAATATAATTCAATTAAGCTATTTTTATCAATTGCATCAAAAATAGCTTCTTTTGTATTTATAATAAAACGGTTAGATTCTGTTTTTGCAGATATAGAACCATGGTAAATACCAAAGAAATCTTTCCTAAACATTGAAAGAGAAAGTATTGAGAGTTGATTTTTAAGGTGATTTTTATTCATTTAGATTCCATTTTATTTAGTTATAAATATGGTATAAATTTATAACCAATTCCATAAATACTTTCTAAATTATTTGTAGGCAGTTTTTTTCTTAATTTAGAGACTAATTTTCTAATATTTGTGCTATCAATATTTTCTTTAAGAGAGTTGTAATGTAATACAATTTCATCATTTGAATATATCTTTCCTATATTTGTTGTAAGAAGTTCTATGAAAATAATTTCAAATTTTGTTAAATATATATTTTCTTTACCATTATAAAGTGATTTACTATCTTTATTGTATGTAATCTTTTTGGATATTTGGATAATTTTAGTGTTAGTATCCAAATTATTTTTTTCTTTTAGTTTTTTAGCTGAGTTTAAAAAAGCCGATAATAGTTCTTGATAATCAATAGGTTTTTTTATAAATTGTTCTATACCTAGATTAACAAGTTTTAGTAAATATTTTGTTTCATCATGTGCAGACAATATAATTATAATTTGAGACGGATTTAAATCATATATTTTTTCAGTAAGTTCAATACCGTCCATTATTGGCATTCGTATATCTGAAAGCACTAAATCATAATATTGAGAATTTTGTTCTTTGTATTTTATATATTTATCAAGTGCTTCTTTTCCATTTTCAGAACTATCAACTGTTTTGAAAAAGTTTTTTAATATATCAATCGTATCAACTCTTAGTTCTTTATGGTCTTCTACAAAAAGAATAGACAAGTCTCTCGTATATTTTGTTATATCAGTTGAATTTATCATATAGTTTACTTTAAATTTATTTATTTATTTGTCAGTATATCTATAAATTATTGTTAATTCAATTAAAAGAGGTACAATATTGCTAATAATTTATGAAAAGAGTTGATATGAATATTATAATAAATGGGGAATCTAAAAAATTTCCTGAAAAAATTAATTTAACAATGTTATTAAAAGAGTTGTCTTTAGAGGGAAAAGTTATGGCAGCAGCCGTAAATATGGAAATAGTTAAACAAAATAACTGGGATAAGTGTATTTTAAATGATGGTGATAAATTAGAATTACTTGATTTTGTTGGTGGTGGTTAAAGGGTATTTCTAAAGCTATTTTGTTTGTATCGTAGCCACAGCAATAGCATATTCACCATCATGTGTTATGGAAACACTTGTATCTGAGATATTATATTTTTTTATTATGTGTGATGATAGTTTTATTTTAGGAGCACCTTTTTTAGTTTTACTGATGATAATATCGTGAAATGAACATTCAGCCCCTATACCTACGCCCAAGGCTTTTGATACCGCTTCTTTTATTGCCCAAAATCCAGAAGCAGTTTTATAGTTTTTAACAAGTAATATTTCATCATCTGATAAAAATCTTTGAAGTGCTTTGTCTCCAAATTTTTCTATTAAATGATTCATTCGAGATGTTTTAATAAGGTCAATTCCAATCATTAAGAGCTACTTAACTATCCGAATTAAAAATATCTCTAGTATAAACTTTATCTTCTACATCTAAAATATTTTCAGAAAGTCTATTTGCTACTATAACATCACTTATCTTTTTAAACTCATCTAAATCTTTAATAACTTTTGAGTGAAAGAATTCATTTTCTTCAAAGACTGGTTCATATATAACTACTTCTATACCTTTAGCTTTAATTCTTTTCATAATACCCTGTATTGCAGATGCTCTAAAGTTATCTGAACCTGATTTCATAACAAGTCTGTATATTCCAACTACTTTTGGATTTTTAGCTATTATACTATCTGCTATAAAATCTTTTCTTGTAGAGTTAGAATCTACTATGGAACTAATTAAGTTATTTGGTACATCTTTATAGTTTGCTCTTAATTGTTTTGTGTCTTTTGGTAAACAGTATCCACCATAACCAAAACTTGGGTTGTTATAATGAGTTCCGATACGAGGGTCTAAACCTACACCTGTAATTATGTCTTTTGTATTAAGATTATGAGTCTGGGCATAAGAGTCTAGTTCATTAAAGTAAGATACCCTCATAGCAAGGTAAGTGTTTGAAAATAGTTTTACAGCTTCTGCTTCAGTTGAGTCTGTTAGTAAAATATCAATATCTTTTTTTATAGCACCTTGCAATAATAAGTTTGCAAATACTTTTGCTCTGTCTGATTTCTCACCTACTATAATTCTACTTGGATATAAGTTATCATGTAGAGCTTTTCCTTCTCTTAGGAACTCTGGAGAAAATATTATATTTGTAGTGTTGAACTTTTTATTTACAGATTTTGTATAGCCTACTGGTACTGTTGATTTTATAACCATTGTGGCATGTGGGTTTATCTCTAGGACATCTTTTATTACGATTTCTACAAGGGAAGTGTTAAAGTAATTTGTTTCAGGGTCATAATCTGTTGGCGTTGAGATTATTACAAAGTCTGCATCTTTGTATGCAACTTGTTTATCTAGTGTAGCTTTAAAGTTTAACTCTTTTGTTTTTAAATATTTTGATATTTCGACATCTTCTATCGGTGAGATTTTATTGTTTAACATCTCTACCTTTTGGGCAACTATATCAAGAGCAATAACTTCATTATGTTGAGCTAATAAAATTCCGTTTGAGATTCCTACATATCCAGTTCCAACCACTGCTATTTTCATTTTTTCTTCCACCTAGTTTATATATGAGCATATAATATCTATTTTTATATTTATATATGCTTGTTTTTTTTCTATTTGTTATAGTTTTTATGGTAAAGTTCCATCAATCAAATATACTATATTATAGAATAAGGAAACAGATGAATTTTCAACCATTAGGAAATAGAGTTTTAGTTAAAAGAGTAGAGGAAGCAAATGTAACAAGTTCAGGGATTATTATTCCTGATAATGCACAAGAAAAACCATCTCGTGGTGAAGTTGTTGCTGTGAGTAAAGAGGTTGAAGTTCTGGCATGTGGAGATCTTGTACTTTTTGGTAAATATGCAGGTAATGAAGTTTCAATGGGTACTGAAAAATTTTTAGTATTAGAAGTTGATGATATTTTTGGAATAATAGGATAATAATATGGCAAAAGAGATAATATTTTCAGATAATGCTAGAAATAGCTTGGCTCGTGGTGTTGAAAAACTAACAGATGCAGTAAAAGTAACAATGGGTCCAAGAGGGCGTAATGTTTTAATTCAAAAAAGTTACGGTTCTCCTGTAATCACTAAAGATGGTGTTTCAGTTGCAAGAGAGATTGAACTTAAAGATAAACTTGAAGATATGGGTGCTCAACTTGTAAAAGAGGTAGCATCTAATACTGCTGATGAAGCAGGTGATGGTACAACTACTGCAACAGTTTTAGCAAATGCTATTTTTTCAGAAGGTCTTAGAAATATCACTGCTGGAGCAAATCCGGTAGAAGTTAAAAGAGGTATGGATAAGGCTTGTGAAGAGATTTTAAAAAACTTAAAAGAATTTTCAAAAGCTGTAAGTGGTAAAAAAGATATTGCTCAAGTAGCAACTATCTCTGCAAATTCTGATGAAAAAATTGGAGATATGATTGCAGACGCAATGGAAAAAGTTGGTCAAGATGGTGTTATAACTGTTGAAGAGGCTAAAGGTATTTCTGATGAGTTAGATGTTGTTGAAGGTATGCAGTTTGACCGTGGTTACTTAAGTCCATATTTTATTACAAATGCTGAGAAGATGATAGCTGAGATTGAAAATCCTTGGATTTTATTAATGGATGGAAAAATCTCTTCACTGAAAGATTTACTTCCACTACTTGAGCAAGTTCAAAAAACTAATCGTCCACTTCTTATCATTGCTGAAGATGTAGAGGGTGAAGCACTTTCAACTTTAGTTGTAAATAAACTTCGTGGTGTATTAAATATCTCTGCTGTTAAAGCACCTGGATTTGGTGATAGAAGAAAAGCAATGTTATTAGATATTGGTATATTAACTGCTGGAACTGTAGTTTCTGAAGAAACTGGTCACACACTAGAAGGTGCAACTATTGACATGTTAGGTCAAGCTACTCGTGTAATCATTGATAAAGACAATACTGTAATCGTAAATGGTGCAGGTGAAGAGTCAGCTGTTAAAGCAAGAATTGCTGAAATCAAAGTACAAATTGATGTAACGACTTCTGAGTATGATAAAGAAAAACTTCAAGAGAGACTTGCAAAATTAAGTGGTGGAGTAGCAGTAATCAAAGTTGGTGCTGCAACTGAGACTGAGATGAAAGAGAAAAAAGATAGAGTTGATGATGCACTTTCTGCAACAAAAGCTGCTGTTGAAGAGGGAATTATTATCGGTGGTGGAGCTGCTTTTGTTCGTGCTGCTGCAAAAGTTTCTTTAGATTTAGAGGGTGACCAGCAAATCGGTTGTGAAATTATTCTTCGTGCTGTAAAAGCTCCAATCAAACAAATCGCTGCAAATGCTGGTTTTGATACTGGTGTTGTTGTAAATGCAGTTGAGATGGCAGAAAATAAAAATGTAGGTTTTAATGCTGCAACTGGTGAGTATGTAGATATGTTTGAAGCTGGAATTATTGATCCACTAAAAGTGGCTCGTGTGGCTCTTACAAATGCAACTTCTGTTTCATCTTTACTTCTTACAACTGAAGCAGCGATATTTGAGATACCAGAAGAGAATCCAGCTGCTGCTGATATGGGTGGTGGAATGCCTCCACAAATGGGAATGCCTGGTGGTATGATGTAATTAAATCCCTTTTTGGGATTTAATTATTATTATCTAGCTTCTTTTATAGCTTCTAGTGCTGCTTCATAGTTTGGTTCATCTGTAACTTCAGGAACAATCTCTTTATAAACAATCTCTCCATTTCTATCAATCACAAAAACAGCTCTTGCACTTAAACCTTTTAGTTTGTTATCATCCATTAAAACACCAAAAGCTTTTGAAACTTCTTTATCAATATAGTCTGATGTAACTGTTAAGTTTGCTATCCCTTCCGTTGTACAAAAACGCTGAGAAGCAAAAGGTAAATCCATAGAAACAACAGTCGTTTCACAAATATCTAGGTTATTAACATCCATGTTAAATCTTCTAGTTTCAGCTGCACATGTATCAGTGTCAAGAGATGGAACAGTTATGATTAGTTGTATTTTGTCTTTAGCACCACCAATCTCAACATCACTTAAATCAGTTCCGATAGCTATAACAGATGGAGCTTTATCACCAACATTGAGTTCATTACCAGCTAAATTTACAGTTGTACCTTTGAAAGTTGTTGTTTGCATAGAATTTCCTTAAAGAATTTTAAGTATGTTATCATTATTTGTATATAATTCCCTTAAAAATAGAAAAGAGTTTAAATGCAAAATCCCTTTGAATCTGGTCATATAAAAAATTATATACTTTTGTATGTTAGCGTTGTTGTAATTATGGTTTTATTTTTTATAGCTTCTACACTTTTTAATGATGTAGAAGTCGTTGAAAGAAAAGTTTTTCCAACAGAAATTGTAGATAAAAATATTAGTAAAATTTCTGATATTAATGAAGAATCAAAGAACTTAAAGTTTAAATTGATGTCTAAAACTTACTAGTTACTCTTTGGTAACTATGTATAGTTGTTCATGTCCTAATCTTTTTAAAATATCCATAACACTTACAAAATCTTGAAATTTTGATTCTTTATCACTTCGTAAAATAACAGTTTGATCTTTTGTAATTTGAGAGAGCTTTTCTTCTAAAGTAGCTACTGTAACTTTTTCTTTATCAAAAAACATCTCCCCTTTGCTATTTACATAAACTGTAACTTCATCTTTTACATCTTCTTTTTGGCTTGCTTTTGCTTCTGGTAAATCAACTGGAATAACACCTTGTTTTATAAATGTTGCAGTTGTTAGCACCATTACTAAAAGAACAAGCATAATATCTATAAATGGTATTACATTTATTTGATCAAATCTTTTTGGTTGTTTTTTACACTTTGGCATGATTTATTGTAACTCTTTTTTTTCTTGAGCTACATCAAATTTTGTTAATACTCTTTCTACCTTTCTTAGTGCAATTGTGTAAGCAACAATAGCAGGTATAGCAACAACAAGACCCATAGCTGTAGCTTTAAGTGCAAGAGCAAGACCAGTCATAATTTTTTTAGCATCTACAGCCCCAACTTCACCCAGAGTGTAAAATGTAATCATAATCCCAACAACAGTTCCTAGTAAACCAACATAAGGAGCATTTGTACCTATGGCACTAATAATACCAATATTGTCAGTTAAATCAAGTTCTAATTCATCTCTATGTTCATAATCATCAATACGAACACTTGAGTAAAACATCATTCTTTCTATAAATAACCATAAAGTTATCACACTCATTAGGACGAGAATTCCCATTACTCCGTAGTCAAGTACATCTTCTGCATATAGTAGTAAGTTTTGTTGTTGCATTAAATTTATCCCTTTTTAGTTTTTAAATTTTAGTATTAGCGTTGTACCAAGATTTAGTTTTGATTTTAAGCTAAGTTGTATATTTTGCTTGTCACAAAATCTTTTTACCATAGCCAATCCAATTCCAAAACCATTCATGTTTTTATTGCTTTGGTAATAGCTATCAAAGATATGGATAAGTTCCACTTCATCTATTCCACAACCATAGTCTGTTATTTTAAGTTCGTAATCTATAAGCTTAATATCGATTATATTACTATTTGGCGAGTATTTTACACCATTATCTATGATGTTGTCAATGACTTTTGATAGTCCTATCTTATCATTTAGTATTTGTGTAGATTTGAGTTCGACAATAAAATCTATATGTGGATAGATAGATTTTAAAAATCTGACTCTTTCATTGACTAAATCAGCTAAGTCAAAATCCTCTTTTATCTCTTGTAAAGTTTGTGTTTTAATCATGTAATCTAGTTCATTGTATCTTTGTTGTAGCATTAAACAAGCAGAGTCTATTCTGGCTAATCTCTTGAGTGCTTTTTCATTAGTTAAGTTTTTTTTTATCATTTGAGAATTTGTTTTTATTGTACTTATTGGTAGATTTAGTTCATGTAAAGTTTCTTTTGAAAGATTTTGAAGATTTTTAATATGTTCTTTTAAAGGGTCAACGGCAAGTTTTGATATAAAAATAGCAGATAAAATTACAAAACAAATTACTATTGTTGCAAGTAAAACTATATTTTGAATTTTTATTATCTCTAGTGCATAGTAAAGAATTATTAAAAATGTTGTTACTGTTGTAAAATAGTATATAAAGATATTTATTCGAAGATTACGAAACAAGTTTATAGCCAATGCCACGAATATTTTCTATTTTAATTTGTGGAAGAAGTTGCTTGATACGATTAATATAAACACGAACAGCTCCATCACTACCAGATTCACAACTACTCCAAAGTTCATCTAAAATAAGTTCTTTTGGAACGGGAGCATTGGCATGTGCCATTAAAAGTAAAAGTAGTTCATACTCTTTTTTTGATAGTTCTAACTCTTTTTTGTCATAAAGGATTCTTTTATGAATTTCATCATGACAAAGTAAACCTATACATTGTATTTTCTTGGGTTTATTTCGTCTCAAAATAGCTTTTATTCTAAGTAATAATTCATCATTATCAAATGGTTTAGTTATATAATCATCAGCACCACTTAAAAAACCATTACGAAGCATCTCTTTATCTGCATGAGATGTTAAAAAAATGGCAGGAGTATTATCACCTGAATCTCTCAACTCTTTTAGTAGTGTAAGTCCATCTATAAGAGGTACATTTATATCTAGTAGGTATAAATTAAACTTCTCTTTAAAAATAGTATTTAATGCCTCTTGGCCATTTGGTACATGATTTACTTCAAAATCTTCATCTTCAAGTAAATCAACAAGAGTTTCAGCTAAAAGTTGATCATCTTCTAAAAGGAGAATTTTAATCGATACTCTCGATTGCCCATGCGATGGCTTCACCTGCGTACATTGGTACAACTGAACCATATTTTTCAGGTACTACAAACGGTCTTTTTTCTAGTGTTACTTCTTTAAATTCTGGACAAATTCCATAAATATTTTGAGCATTATCACTTACAAAAGCTTGAAGATTATCAAGTTTATCATATTGTTCAAATATTTCACATAGAAGTTGAAGTGAGATTGGTGCAGTAAATACACCGGCAGCACAACCACAGTTTTCTTTTGCATGTTGAGGGTGTGGTGCAGAATCTGAACCAAACATAACTTTTGGATGAGCAGATAGAGCTAGAGTTAAAAGTGCATCTAAATCTTCTGGTCTTTTTGCGATTGGTTTACAAAAGTGATGAGGCATCATCATCCCACCAATTACATCATCAAGAGTTAAAAGTAGATGATGAACAGTGATAGTTGCATAAAGGTTTTCATATTTATCTAACATTTCAACAGCAGCTTTTGTTGTGATATGCTCCATAATTATTTTAAGTTTAGGAAAATTTTTAGCTAAAAGTTCATAAACAGGCATAAACTCAGCTTCTCTATCCATAACAAAACCATCAGTTTCACCATGAACACAAAGTGGAATTTCTAACTCACTCATAGCTTCTAAAGTTGGACGCATCTCTTCAATATCAAAAGATGAAACACCACCCTCAGAGTTTGTTGTAATCCCAGCAGGATATAGTTTAATCGCAACTATTTCACTAGCAATACTTTCTAAAAATGCTTTATCATAGTTTTTATAAAATATAGTCATATATGGTTCAAAATTATCATTTGGAACAGCTGCCATAACTCTTTGTTTGTAAGCTTTTACATCTTCTAAAGTTGTAACTGGTGGAACAAGGTTTGGCATAACTACTGCACCACTATATGAGTAAGCAGAAAGTGGAGCAACAGTTTCAAGCATCACAGCATCACGAAGATGAAGGTGCATATCAAGAGGCATCAAAATAGTATGAGTTTTCATTTCCTTCCTTAAAGGTTATAATTTATATTGAATGAATTATATCGAAATAAGGTTAAAGTGAGTCTTGAGCCTCTTTAATTAAGTTATTAATAGCTTTTTCATAAAGCTTAGCTTCATCTTCTGAAGTTGACTCAAAACGAGTTACAAGAACAGGAGTTGTGTTTGAAGCACGAACTAATCCCCAACCATTTTCAAAGTTAATACGAACACCATCTACATCTATTATATCTTTAATAGTTGGGAAGTCGGCATGTGGGTTTTTAAGTAACTCTTTAACTTTATCGATGATTTTGAACTTCTCATCTTCAGTTGTTTTTATTTTAATCTCTTCCGTTGAGAACACTTTTGGAAGTTTTGCTAACTCTGCATCTAAGTCAATTCCATCGTGGATTAATTCTAACATTCTAAGGGTTGCATAGATTGCATCATCATAACCAAAGTAGCGA
>JAGGWE010000024.1 GCA_021157665.1 Sulfurimonas sp. | reverse complement strand
ATAGGAATTGAACTTATGGCACCCCAAGGGCATTTGTCGCTTCGCTCGGGCACATGAGGAAACTCAAATTCTTCTGCAAATTTGCTAAAGCTGTTTTTAGCCAAAATATTATAAATATAAAAACCTAAATCAGTATGTTTTGTATGGAGTAAATCTTTAATATCTTTGTATTTATAAAATGAGATAACTTCGATATTATTTAAGATTTTTCGTTTATAGATTGAGGGTTGCAAAAATGTTTCTTGGCATGTGGGGCATATATGCGAAAGTGAAAAACTCTCGCATAATAAACATCGCATTTTCTTGTTTTAGTCCATTTTTAAAACAGACATAAAAGCCTCTTGAGGAAGTTGAACTCTACCGATAGACTTCATTCTTTTCTTACCAGCTTTTTGTTTTTCTAGTAGTTTTCTTTTACGAGTAATATCTCCACCATAACACTTGGCAGTAACATTTTTGCCCATAGATTTTACAGTTTCTCTTGCGATAATCTGACTACCAAGTGAAGCTTGAACAGCTACTTCAAAAAGTTGTCTAGGGATCTGCTCTTTCATGTTTTTAACAAGTATTCTTCCCCGAGATAAGGCTTGGTTTCTAGGTACAACAATACTTAGTGCATCAACAGCTTCTCCCGCTACTTTTATATCAAGTTTAACTAGGTCTCCAACTTTGAAACCTATAGGCTCATAATCAAATGAAGCATAACCCTTCGATATACTTTTTAGAGTATCATAAAAATCCATAACTATCTCATTCATAGGAATCTCATATTCAAGCATAACTCTATCTTCATTTAGATAAGTCATTTTTGTTTGAGTTCCACGCTTATTTATAAGAAGAGTTATTATATTTCCGAGATACTCAGCAGGAGTAATAACGGTAGCTCTCACATAAGGCTCTTCGATTCTATCAATTCTATTTACTTCTGGTAATTGAGAAGGATTTTGAACATTTATAAAATCACCATTACTTAGGTAAACATTGTATATAACAGATGGAGCAGAAGCGATTAAATCAAGCCCAAACTCTCTTTCAAGGCGCTCTTTGATAACTTCCATATGAAGCATTCCAAGAAAACCAACACGAAAACCAAAACCAAGAGCAACTGATGTTTCAGGCTCATAAGATAAAGAAGAATCATTTAAACGAAGTTTATCAAGTGCATCTCTTAAATCTTCAAATTTATCTGTATCTATTGGATAAATTCCTGCAAATACAAAAGGTTTTGCAGGTTCATATGTTCCAACAGGTTCGGCAGTTGGATTTTTAACATCGGTGATAGTATCTCCAACATTGATAACTGCAACTTCTTTAAGCCCAAGAACAACAATCCCAATCTCACCACACTCAATAGTATTGGTTTTGATTTTTTTCATAGGGTGTGGGTACATTAAATCTAAGATTTGGTGTTCTTCACCGTTACTCATTAGTTTAATGTTTTGCCCTTTTTTTACTTGTCCATCAAAAACACGCACTAGTGCCAAAGCACCTAAATACTGATCAAACCAAGAATCATAAATAATAGCTTTAGTTGTAGCTTCAGGGTCACCGACAGGAGCAGGAATTCTCTCTACGATGGCATCAATAAGCTCACGAATACCAACACCAGTTTTTGCACTTACTAAACAAGCATCAGTTGCATCGATTCCGATAGAAGTTTCAATCTCTTCTGCAACTTTATCAGGGTCAGCAGCAGGTAAATCTATCTTGTTAATAACTGGAATAAGTTCTAAATCATTATCAAGTGCGAGGTAAACATTTGCGATAGTTTGAGCCTCAACACCTTGAGCAGCATCAACAATAAGTAAAGCACCATCAGATGAAGCAAGAGATTTACTAACCTCATAAGAGAAATCCACATGCCCCGGAGTGTCGATGAGGTTAAGAATATAATGCTCACCATCTTTTACATAATCAAGACGAACAGATTGAGCCTTGATAGTAATACCACGCTCTTGTTCAATATCCATAGTATCCATCATCTGGGTACTCATCTCTCGCTCAGTAACTGAACCACACTCTTGGATGATTCTATCGGCTAGTGTACTCTTACCATGGTCGATATGAGCAATGATAGAGAAGTTTCTAATGTTTTTCAATAAATTCCCTTAATTATGCAAAAAGACCATTAACACTTTCGTTGTGATAAACACGACGAATAACTTCTGCAAAAAGAGGAGCTACTGTTAATACTTTGATTTTTTTACTTGGTTTTGATTCTAGTGTATTTGTGATAATTAACTCATCTAGTTCACCATTTTCTAGGTTTTCATAAGCATTTCCACTAAGCACTCCATGAGTCGCACATGCCATAACAGAAGTTGCACCTTTATTTTTTAATGCAGTTGCCGCTTTAACCATAGTTCCTGCAGTATCAACCATATCATCTATCATGATTACATCGTAACCTTCTACATCTCCGATAATATTCATAACTTGTGCTTGATTTGCTTTTTCACGACGCTTATCAACAATAACCATCTCTAAACCCATTCTTTTTGCAAAGTATCTAGCTCTTGCAACGCCACCAATATCTGGACTTGCGATAATAGGATTTTTAAGGTTTTTACTTTTGATGTAATGCTCAAAAGTTACAGAACCATAAAGATTATCAACTGGAATATCAAAGAAACCTTGGATTTGTCCAGCATGTAAATCGATTGTGATAACTCTGTCAATTCCAGCAGTCTCATAAAGATTTGCTACAAGTTTTGCAGTGATTGGAACACGAGGAGCAGCTTTTCTATCTTGTCTCGCATAACCGTAATATGGTACAACAGCAGTAATACTTTGAGCAGATGAACGCTTAAGAGCATCTGTCATAATTAAAAGCTCCATTAGATTATCATTTGATGGTGCACCAGTAGATTGAACTATAAATACATCACGACCACGAACAGATTCAGCAATTTGAACTGAAATTTCACCATCACTAAATTTCTTTGTAGCAGCATTCGATAATGGCACATCTAAAATTTGGCAAATCTCTTTTGCAAAATCAACACTAGAAGAACCAGCAAAAACTTTATAACCACGCATGGGATTCCTTTGGAAAAAATTTATGTGCGATTATATAATAATAGTGCTGAGGGGTTTTTAAAAGTAAGAAATTTATTTTAATTTATAGTCCAGAAGAGATTTCTGGACTTATATAGTTTTAAATAAAAGTTATTTAGAATTTAAAATTTATACCTGCCGTTATAGTATAAACATCTCTATCTGATAATTTACCTTCAACAGTTCCGTTGTTTGAAGTTCTATCATCATAATCAGCATATAAAACAGCTAAACCTAACTCTAAACTATCATCTAATCTATAACGACCACCAAGAGCATATGTCATAGAATCAGCTTCTGGAGAAGAGAAACTTACATAATCTTCATCAGCTGCATTTGTGCTGTATGCAATACCACTCATAAGTGTTACAGTGCTATTTAATATATGCGTTACACCTAGTCTATACGCTTCTGTATCGTGCCATTTTTTGTCTTTAGTTGCTCCTACAGTTGCTTCCATCGTTGGATCTTCAAATTCAATATTTGTTTCTTGAATTGCTGACCACATAGTTCTATCATAAGTAATTTCAACCGTAGTTGCATTATTAAAAGTATATGCCGCTGCTATGATTAAATTTGCTGGAATAGGAACTGACATCATAGCACTAGATTTATGTTCTACTCCTGCAAAACTTGCATCACCACTTCCTTCTAAATCTAAAGTGATTTTTGATCTATATGTAGCAGAGATATTTAGTGCTTCTGTAGCATTGTAAGATAATGCAATGTTATATCCAAATGAAGAATTATCTCTAGCTTCCATATCTAAATAGTAAGGCATCACAACACCTGGAATGGATGGTAGAGTTCTTCCATCTAATGTTATTTCAGCACTTGCTCTAACATATCTTAAACCAAAAGCAATTGAAAAATCTTTACTTACAGGAATCGCAACAGTTGGATTAAATTCCATTGTTTCAAGTGAATATTTTTTTGCAGTATAAATTGCAGGTGCATCTTTCCATTCACGAGTTAAACCAGCAGGAGCGATTAAACTAAAACCTATTCTTACACCTGCATCATTTAATTTTTTAGAAACATAATGAAACGAGGGGATAAATACAGTATGTTTTTTTGAATCAATATCAAATACACCATCTGATGATTTATAATTAATCTGACTTAGAGAAACATAAGTAACAGAACTTTCTATCTCATGGTTGTCAGTATTGTAAACCATATTTGCTGGATTGTAGTAAGCAGCATCTGCACCATGCGCATTTGCCACATTCGCAGTAGCTAGAGCAGCAGAGTTGATAGAGTTGTTCGGTATCTGATAAGCAGCTCCAAAAAGTGCTGAACTAAGGATTAATGATAGTGTAAGTGCTTTTTTCATAAAAATATCCTAAGAATTAAATTAGGACATGTTACACTTTATATATTTAAGATTATATTAATTTAATAAATAGTAATCTCTTTTTTATAGTGTAACCATTTAATAGGTTTTTTAGTTCTTTTGCAATATTTTCTACCATCAATATATGCACAGTTATTGTAACCAACTGTTTTATGTACTGTTTTATACTCATATATAGGGTTACATCTTTTTACAGTTTCATAAGATTTACAATTACCACTACCTTTTCTCATTTGATTTGCAGTGTAAGCACCTAAAAAACCACCACCAACTTTCGCAGCTTTTTTTCCACTACCTCCACCAATCTGGTGACCTAAGGCAATACCTAGTCCAGCACCTATTAAGGTATCTATACCGATACTATTTGTATCTCTATCTCCACACTCAACAGCTATCTCTACAGTATCTTCATAACATTGTTCCCACACCTGAACTTTTTCTGTATAAGGCTTGGTGATTGGGGTTGATTCTTCAACTCTAACTCTTTCTGCTTGTAGTAGTGATACCACAACCGTTAACAATAAAATTAACTTTTTCATCTTAAATCCTTCTATCTAGTATTCTTTGCAATAATTAAGTTTATCATAACCATTCTAATGAAAATCTTTTATTTTTAGATTAAAAATATTCAGGTTAAAATTATTGTTACACATTTCCATTTAGAAAATGGGAATGTGCATACAAATTAGCAAGATGGTACATTCCCTGAATCAGAAGCATACTCTTTAAAAAAGTCAAAATAATGCTGAAGGTATTTTTCTTTAAGAGCTTTATCTTTAACTTTAGGACAAATAATTTTAATCTCTGTAGACATTCCAGCTACACCAATTTCATTCCATTCATCTTGAGTATGTTTTCCAGCCACTTCAGCACCAGTGATACCACACGCACTTTTTAATTTTTTAGTATAAAGTTTTTGACCTTTAGCAACATCCGCAGATGCAACAGTTGAACCTATCGCTAATACAATAGCACTAGCTAATACCGATTTTAATAACTTATTCATTTTGAATCCTTTGTTTTGATATAGTGTAATTATAAAGGATAATTGTGAAGTCATTGTGAAATTTGGAGTAAAATTTTAATTATATTAGAATTGATATTTGATTTAGTGTTGGTGGAGACGTGCGGAATCGAACCGCAGTCCTAAAGCTGAGTTTCTGTGACATCTACATGCTTAGAGAAGTTGTTAAAGTTTAATCTTGCTTCACACAACTTGCAAAGCTACACAAGACGAGCCTCGGGATTCGTATTAAGCTGAGACAGACTTAATATATATCTACATAAGGGTTATACTTCGAATCCGACTTATCTAGAGTCCATCGGTGAAGCAGCCCGTCCTCTAAGAGGGGGTAAAACTTAAGCTACTGCTAAAGCTGGGCGATAATTTGTATTGTTTGCGTTTAAGCAATTGTGAGCCGTATAACGGAAATGCTCAGTCCGACATGCAATCACAGACCATCAACTCCAGTCGAAGCCAAGTCGTCCCCATATCGTGCTTTAAAAAAGCAATAAAATATTATATCAAATATTTAGTTATTAAAAGTAAAAAAAAGATTTAATATTTAAAGGTGGTGGCCAATCTCGGAATCGAACCAAGGACACACTGATTTTCAGTCAGTTGCTCTACCGACTGAGCTAATTGGCCATCTTTTAAAGAGCGAAATTATAGCCTGTGAGTACTGAAAGTTAGCTTATGTTTAGAATTGCTTCTTTAAACTCATTACCTCTTTGTGCATAAGAGCTAAATTCATCAAGACTTGAAGCTGCTGGTGAGAGTAGGGCAACTTCATCTTTTTTTAGGTTTGTATCTATTTTTTCAATAGCATCTGACAGATTTTCACATAGTTGGAAATCTATTTTATATTCACATGCCAAGCTTGAGAGTTTTTCTTTGTTTGAACCAATATTATAAATTTTTATTTTACATGTTAGTAGAAATTCAAAAAGCTCCTCTAGTTCAACACCCTTGTCATCGCCACCGAGAATTAGGTGAATATAAGAGTCTTTATATCTTTTTAGTGCAGCTATTGTTGCATCTATATTTGTTGCTTTAGTATCGTTTACCCAAAGTCTATTTTTAGAGTCTTTTAACTCCTCTTGTCTATGTGGGTCAAGAGTAAAAGAGTTTATCTTTTCATAATCTATTTTATCAAAAAGAATTTTCCCACATGCCATAGCTAAAAGAGCATCAGCTAAAAAAGCACCTTTAAACTTTATTTTATTAGAATCAATTCCAAAATGTTTTGCTAAATTATTTTCATCTTTATATGTAATGATATGGGCATTGCTTTTAGTATCCTTATATTTATGAGGGATAATTGCGATTTCTCCCTCTTTCATAGATTTTAAAGGTTTTAGTTTACTCTCTTCATACTCTTGCATACTTCCATGCCAAGAGAGATGGTCTGGGTTTATTGGCAGTAAAACATAAATATTTGGACTTGCTATGTTTGTGTAGTGCATGGTAAATGAACTTGTCTCAAGTATCCAGATGTTGGCATGTGGATTTAGCTCACCAAGTGGAGTTCCAATATTCCCACCCTCAACTGAACCATTCTCTTTTAATAGATGTTGCATCATTTGAGTTGTAGTGGTTTTTCCATTTGTTCCACTAATCCAAATACTCATTGGCATAGAATCAGAAAAATAATCGTATTCACTAATAAGATTTTTAGCTTTTAATACTAGTGGATTATATGGTGGTATTCCCGGTGATGGTATCTCTAAGTCAGAATACTTTGGATTAAATTCACTTGATGGTTTAACTCTATGTCCATCTTTATCTGTAAATGGTTTAATACATTTATCATCATAAAAGATGGCATGTGGAATATGTTTTGCAATAGCTTTTGTAGTACCACCGTATCCGAATAAAGAGATTTTTTTCATTATCTAATCTTAAGAGAAATTAGAGCTATCAAGTTTGATAAAATAGCAATAATCCAAAATCTTACAATAATCTTACTTTCAGCCCATTGTTTCATCTCAAAATGATGGTGAATTGGTGCCATGAGAAAAACTCTTTTTTTACGAAGTTTATAACTTCCAACTTGAAGAATTACAGAAAGAGTTTCTATAACAAAGATAGATCCAATAAGAAGAAGCAAAATTTCACTTTTTGAGATGATAGCAAGGTAGCCTAAAAAAGCACCGATAGTAAGTGAACCACTGTCTCCCATGAAAATTTCAGCAGGGTGGCAATTGTACCAAAGAAAACCTGTTAATGCTCCCATTAACGCAGCAGCGACTATTGCAACCTCTCCAACATCAAAATTTGGCATTAAAAGGTAAGCACTGATAGAAGCATGACCTGTTATATATATGATAATACTAAAAGATGTAAGAGCAGCGATTGAGGGAACGGTTGCTAATCCATCTAAGCCATCAGTAAGATTTACAGCATTTGAAGTTGCTATGATTACGAGTATCCAAAAGATTATCGCAAATATTTCCATATCAATTACTGGATTTTTCATAAATGGTAGATATAAATCAGTATTGAAATCTGCAAAAATACATAAATAGCCTGAAATTATAAGTGCTGAAATTATTTGTAGAGAGAGTTTTGTTCTAGCTTTTAAACCAGCTAAATTTTCATTTTTTTTGATTTTTGCGTAATCATCTTGAAAACCTATAAGTGCAAATAAAACAAGAGTTAAAACTCCACCAACAGCAAATAAATTTGAAAACTTAATTGTTAAAAGTGAAGCTAAAATTGTAGCTGTTATAAAAACAATACCACCCATTGTAGGTGTGGATGCCTTCTCTTTATGTCTTTGGGGTGCCCACTCATTTATTGGTTGAACACTTGATGTTTTTTGAGCCCATCTTATGAAAATAGGCATTAAAAAAAGAGTGAAAAGTAAAGCTAGAAAAAATGAGATACCACCTCTAATGGTGATATATCCTAAAATATTTATATCAAGTGTTTGATGTAACCAGTAAAGCAAATATTATCCTATAAATTATAAATTAAAAGTGACATTATAGTACAATATTAAAAATCTTTCATTATATAAGGAAATCATTTGAGTAAAAAAGCAGTTTTAGTTATTACAGATGGTATAGGCTATAGTTCAAAAACTGAATATAATGCATTTTTCAATGCTACAAAACCAACTTATGATAAGCTATTTAAAGAGGTTCCTCATTCTCTTATAGATACTTCTGGATTAAGTGTTGGACTTCCCCAAGGGCAGATGGGTAATTCTGAAGTTGGGCATATGAGTATAGGTAGCGGTAGAGTTTTATATCAAGATTTAGTAAAAATATCTCTAGCTCTTAGTGAAAATAGATTAGAAGATAATGTTGAATTAAAAAAGCTTATGAATAAATCAGATAGACTTCATCTTATTGGTTTGATGAGTGATGGTGGAGTTCATTCGCATATAGAACATTTTATGGGAATTGCTAAAATTGCCTCTAAAAATGGAAAAAAAGTGTTACTTCATTTAATTACAGATGGTAGAGATGTTTCTCCAACTTCAGCAGGAAAGTATATAAAAATGGTTGAAGAAGAACTTGATGAAAATATCTCAATAGCTACTATTTCTGGTCGTTTTTATACGATGGATAGAGACAATAGATGGGAAAGAATTCAAAGAGGATATGAGGCAATAGTTGATGCTACTCCAAAAACTGATTGGAATCCTGCTGGATATATTGGTCATTCATACTCTTTAGGTGAAACTGATGAGTTTGTTGAGCCAACTGCATTTGAAGGTTATGACGGGATAAAAGATGGAGATTCTATTTTAACTATAAACTTTAGAAGTGATAGAATGAGAGAGCTTGTAACTGCTTTAGGTGGTGAAGAGTTTACAGGTTTTGCCAAAAGAGTTTTAGATGTAAATATCGCAACTATTACAGAGTATGATAAAAGTTTTAAATATCCAGTTTTATTTAGAAAAGATGCTCCTAAAAATACTTTAGCTGAAGTTATCTCGGCATGTGGACTAAGACAACTTCATACCGCAGAAACAGAAAAATATGCTCATGTTACTTTCTTTTTAAATGGTGGGATAGATGAACCATATGAGAATGAAACTAGAGTTTTAATCCCTTCGCCAGATGTTAAAACTTACGATATGAAACCAGAGATGAGTGCAAATGAAGTTGGAGATACTGTTTTAAAAGCGATGGATGATGGATATGATTTTATCGTAGTAAATTTTGCAAATGGTGATATGGTTGGACATACTGGTGATATTGAAGCTGCAAAATTAGCTGTAACTGCAGTTGATAAGCAGTTAGGTAAGATAGTTCAAAGTGCAAAAGATAATGATTACGCTCTTGTAATTACATCTGATCATGGAAATTGTGAAGAGATGAAAGATGATGAGGGTAATGTACTTACAAATCATACAGTTGGAAAAGTTTGGTGTTTTGTAATGGCAGATGGTGTTACAAAAGTTGAAGCAGGTGGTTTAAATAATATAGCACCAACAGTTTTAAAACTTATGGATATAGAAATACCAAAAGAGATGGATCATAGTTTAATATAAGGAGAATAAATGAAATTTTCGGGAAATAATGTTTTAGTTACAGGTTCAAGTCGTGGTATTGGTGCAGAGATTGCAAAAACTTTGGCTGGTTTTGGTTTAAAAGTATGGGTTCATTATAGAAGTGGTGCAAAAGAAGCTGATGCAGTAAAAGAAGCTATTGAAACTGCAGGTGGAAAAGCTGCTGTTATCGGTTTTGATGTAAGTGATGAGAGTGCTTTTGTTGATGCTATTAAAACTATTGTAGATTCTGATGGGGAACTTTCATATCTTGTAAATAATGCTGGAATTACAAATGACAAACTTGCTCTTCGTATGAAAATTGATGATTTTATGTCAGTAATCAATGCAAATCTTACTTCTACTTTTGTAGGTTGTAGAGAATCTATGAAAGTTATGAGAAAGAAAAAGTTTGGTTCAGTAGTAAATATCTCTTCAATAATTGGTGAAACAGGAAATGCTGGACAAACTAATTATGCTGCATCTAAGGGTGGAGTTATTGCAATGACAAAAAGTTTTGCGATTGAAGCTGCAACGAGTGGAATTCGTTATAACTCTGTGACACCTGGTTTTATTGCAACAGAGATGACAGAAATATTGTCTGATGATATTAAAGATGGTATTAATTCTAAGATACCAATGAAAAGAATGGGTCGTGCAAGTGAAGTAGCAGAAGCAACAGCATTCTTACTTTCTGATCATTCAAGTTATATAACTGGTGAAACATTAAAAGTAAATGGTGGAATGAATATGGCATAATGACTTTTTTTTAAGTTATATTTGTTATAATTATTCGATTAAATTAAAAAAAACAGGAGCTAAGATGGCACTAATAGATGATATTAAAGAAGTAGTAGTTGAGCAATTAAGCGTAAGCGTAGACGAAGTGAAAGATGATGCAAAGTTTGTTGAAGATTTAGGTGCTGATAGTCTTGATGTAGTTGAATTAGTAATGGCACTTGAAGAGAAATTTGATATTGAAATTCCTGATGATGAAGCTGAAAAGATTCAAACGCTTAATGATGTAGTTGCATATATCGAAAGCAAGTAGTAGTAATTTTATCCGAGGGTAACCTCGGTTAAATATTTTTAGTAGTTAGTATATACTAATTTTTAAAAGTATTTTATATCTTTAAATGGAGAGTATTAAATGAGAAGAATAGTCGTAACTGGTCTTGGTATGATAAATTCAGTTGGTAATGATAAAGAGACAGCATTCAAAGCTATCTGTGACGGTGAGTGTGGAATAGATACTATTACAATTTTTGATCCTGAAAGTTTTAGTGTTAAAATTGCTGGTGAGGTAAAAGATTTTGATCCTGCGACAGTGATGGCTCCAAAAGAGGTGAAAAAAGCTGATAGATTTATTCATTTAGGTTTAAAAGCAGCTAAAGAAGCAATGGCTGATGCTAATTTCTCTGAAGATATTGATAAAGAAAGATTCGGGATTAGTGCAGGTTCTGGAATTGGTGGTCTTCCTTCAATTGAAAGAAACTCTGTAATTTTAAAAGAGAGAGGTCCAAGAAGAATTAGCCCATTTTTTATCCCTGGTGCTTTAGTAAATATGCTTGGTGGATTTGTTTCTATTGCACATGGAGTAAAAGGACCAAATCTTTCAAGTGTTACAGCTTGTGCAGCTGGTACTCATGCTATAAGTGAAGCAGTTAAAACTATTTTGTGTAATGGTGCTGATAGAATGTTGGTTGTTGCTGCTGAATCTGCGATTACTGGTGCTGGTGTTGGTGGTTTTGCTGCGATGAAAGCACTTTCAACTAGAAATGATGATCCAAAAACTTCTTCTCGTCCATTTGATAAAGATAGAGATGGTTTTGTTATGGGTGAAGGGGCGGCATCTCTTGTTTTAGAAGAGTATGAATTTGCAGTTGCTCGTGGGGCAAATATTTATGGTGAAATCATTGGTTTTGGTGAAAGTGGAGATGCAAATCATATCACTACACCATCTCTTGATGGTCCAGCTCGTGCTATGAAAGCAGCTTATAAGATGGCAGGTGAACCTAAAATTGATTATGTAAATGCACATGGTACATCTACAGCAATCAATGATAAGAATGAAACTGCCGCTCTTAAAGATATGCTAGGTGGTAAAGAAAACTGTCCTCCAGTGAGCTCAATTAAGGGTCAAATTGGTCACTGTCTTGGTGCTGCAGGTGGGATAGAAGCTGTTACATGTTTTATGGCTATGAGAGATGGTATTATTCCTCCAACTATCAACTATACAACTCCTGATGAAAATTGTGATTTAGATTATGTAACTGAAGGTGCAAGAAAAGCTGAGTTAAATATAATTATGAGTAACTCGTTTGGTTTTGGTGGAACAAATGGTGTTCTAATTTTTAAAAAAATCTAAATTAAGGATTTAACTTGGCTGTATATTTAGACTTTGAAAAAAAGATAAAAACTATTCAAGAGAATATTATCTCTGCTCAGGTTCGTCATGATGAGATTGGTGTAGAGAAGTATGAAAAAGAGTTAGAAAAAGAGGTTGCAAAAACTTACGGTAACCTATCTGATTTTCAAAAACTTCAACTTGCTCGTCACTTAGATAGACCATATGCTCTTGATTATATCAATTTAATTATGCGTGATAAGTATGAGATTCATGGAGATAGACATTTTCGTGATGATGAGGCTATTATCTGTTATATGGGTTATATTGGCGATGAAAAAGTTGTAGTTATTGGTGAGCAAAAAGGTCGTGGTACAAAAAATAAAATAAGAAGAAACTTTGGTATGCCTCATCCAGAAGGTTATAGAAAAGCTCTTCGTGCTGCAAAACTTGCTGAAAAATTTAACTTACCTCTTTTAATGTTAGTAGATACTCCGGGTGCATATCCAGGTCTTGGTGCTGAGGAGAGAAATCAATCAGAAGCGATTGCTAGAAACTTACTTGAACTTGCTGAACTTGATACTCAAACAGTTTCAATTGTAATCGGTGAAGGTGGTTCTGGTGGTGCTTTAGCTATCGGTGTTGCTGATAGATTTGCTATGATGAGATATTCTGTATTTAGTGTAATCTCACCAGAGGGTTGTTCTGCAATTTTATGGAATGATCCTAAAAAAGCTGAAGCGGCAACAAATGCTATGAAAATTACAAGTTCTGATTTAAAAGAGTTAGGTTTAATAGATGATATTATTGCTGAACCAATGATTGGTGCGCATAGAGATAGAGATGCAAGTGCTTCTGCTATCTCTGAATATTTTTTAACTCAAGTTAAAGAACTTCGTCAGATGGGCAAAGAAAAAAGAATGGAAGATAGATATACAAAATTAACTTCTGTTGGAGCTTATGCAGAGTAGCTTTACTCTGAAATCTCCTCTTTTTCAATCTCTAAAAATGGATCAAATTTTGGTCTTTTCTTTCTTGGTGCAGTTTTAGAAAACTTTATTAAATCTTCTACATTATTTACATTTTCATTCATACTTTTAAGTGATAATTTAAAAAGTTCATAAGTTGTTAGAACATCACTCATTGCTCTATGATGTTTGGCATGTGGATTTAGACTAAAAGTTTTATCAAGATAAGAAAGTCCATATCTATATGAAACTAAGCTTCTCTCTGCAAGTGAAAGTGAACAAAGATTACGGTTAAGTAGTGGTTCTAGTCCAAGTTTTTCAAAAGTTAAAGAGATAAATCTATAATCAAATTTTACATCATGCGCTATAAAAATAGCATCACCTAAAAATAGTTTGAAATCATAAAGAACTTTTTTTAGTGATGGTGCATCTTCTGTGTCCTCTACTGTGATACCAGTTATTCTTGTTATATGTTCATTTATCTCTGAACATTTTATAAGTGATTCAAATCTTTGAGTAATTTTGCCATATTTTATTTTTACACCAGCAATCTCTATGATTTGGTGTTTTTCAATATCTGAACCGTTAGTTTCAATATCTACTATGCAAAACTCTGCTTTCTCAAGTGGAAGAAATTTAGTATTAAAGTAAAAATAGCCTTTGTTCTTTACAAGATCAAGCCCTTGTGAACGCCAAAGTTCAAGTGTAAAATCAAGGCTATCATCTATTTGAGATTTTAAAACTTCAAGGGGTAGTCCTCTTGTTGAAAGTCTTGAGATACTTTTGTCATCTAGTGGAAAATTATTAGCTAGCATTTATTATAAAATCTTTTACTTTTTGAGAATCTTTTTTTCCATGTGAAATTTCTACTCCAGAACTTACATCTACACCATAAAAACCATATTTTTTTAGTGAGGCTACATTTGTAGAATCTAATCCACCTGCTAGAATGATTTTAGAGTTATCAACTCCATCATCAAACCATTCTATATTTATCCTTTTTCCTGCTCCACCATAGGCTTCACAGTAGGCATCAACAAGTCTATACTCATCAGAGTATTTTAAAACATCCTCTTTTGATTTTGCTCTAATTACTTTTATGTAAGGAACTATTAATTCCTCATAAAGCTTATTAGGTACTTCAAAATGAAGTTGAGCTAAAGTTGCTCCAACTTCTTGGCATGTGGAGTTAATCGTATCCGCATCAACATTAACAAAAAGGGCTACTTTTTCAACAAATGGTGGAAGTTTTTCTATTATACTCTTGGCATGTGGGATTGTTACATAGCGAGGAGATTTTTCATAAAAGACAAAGCCAAGAGCATCTGCTCCTGCTTTTATCGCCATCATTGCATCTTCATAGGAAGTAATACCACAGATTTTACACTTCATTAGATTTGTAAACTTTTTATAGCTTCTTTTTTAGACTTATGTTTAAATACATAGCTACCAGCAACAACAACATCTACCCCAACATTTTTAAGAGACTGGATATTTTTATCGCTAACTCCACCATCAACTTCTATTAAACAATTTGGATTGATTTTATTTCGCATCTCATTTAGTTTTTTAGCTTTAGGGATTACAGATTTTATGAAACTTTGCCCTCCAAAACCAGGATTTACACTCATAAGTAAAACCATATCTAAATCTTCAAGTAGATATTCAATAGATTCAGGTGGTGTATGAGGATTTAATACAATAGCAGGTTTTATCCCTAAAGAACGAATTTTTTGAATAAGACGATGTGGATGTTTCTCCTCTTCTATATGAAAAGAGATATATTCAGGTTTTAATGGTGCAAAAAGTTCAACAAAAAAAGTGTTGTTCTCTACCATTAAATGAATATCTAAAGGTTTAGTAGCACATTTAGCCACAGCAGAAACTACAACTGGACCAATAGTTAGATTTGGAACAAAATGTCCATCCATAACATCAACATGAACAAAATCACAACCTGCTTCACAGATTGCCTCAACATCTCTTTGAAGATTTCCAAAATCAGCAGATAAAATACTAGGAGCTACTTTAATCATTTCATACCTTTTTTCTAAGTATGGAATTATACAACTAAGTCTCTTTTATCTAGTTAAGAAAAAGAGAAATTTATCATTATCAAATGCTAAATCTACTTGAACACCTTTTCTATCTTGTGAAATTTCAAGAAGACTGTCTATATCAGGGTATGTTCTAGGTAGGGTGATGTTTATATTTATTTTTTGGTCAGCTAATAGAGTTTTCATTTTACCACCAACTATATTAACAAGTTCTCCAAGAGTATCTAAAATTAGTTCTAAATCATCTGTCTCTTCTCCGATTAGAAGTTGACAAGCTTTTTTAGCAATATCTTTTGGAAATATAAGCATAATTATACCATCCATATCTCCATAGAAACCTATTGAACTAGCTATCTTATCAGTATGGTCTTGGACTTTTATAGCTTGAATTTCAGCTGACTCTTTAATGGCAGTTGAGTTTGTCATCATCTCAATCGTTGAAACAGTTGCATCTATAAATTTTGGTAATTCGCTAACTATTGTTTTATTTATAACTCTTTTATTTTTAATAACAGCTGCACTACTAGCTCCTAGTTCTGCTAGAAGTTCTTTATCTCCAAGAATATCATCCATTTGTTCAAAAAACATGATTCCTGAATCTTCCATATTTTCTTTAAAAGCTTCAGGGATTTTATCAAAAGTCATTCCAACAAAGCATATAGTTGCATTATACTCAGCTGCAGAACTTGAAAGTCTTGAAAAAAAGTTTAGTGCATGAACATTCATACTTACAACTTTATATGCATCGAAAATAAAGAGTCTAAAACCAACATTTAAAGAGTTGTTATGATAAGCGATGTTAAATGTATTTCCAATATCTGCATCTAAAAATGAACTAACTGTATATATGATAGCATTTCCAGTAACTCTTGCTGCTATATTTTGTCCCATTTGTCCAAGATAGGTGTTTTCAATTATTACATCATAAGTATTTAGAGTATTTATTTTAGTTTTAAATTCATCTTCTGTTTGAGCAATAATAGGGTTGTGCCCACCATCATGAAGTTCTATAGCCATTGCAGAGCGTTGAGATTTATCTTCATTATATAGTAAAACATTTTTATTTTTATTTTTAAAACTTGAGGCAAACAGTTCTGCAATATCTTGAGAAGCAAAAAGAGAAAATGAAATATCATTTTTATAGAAATTTTTTATAGCATTATATTTTTTTAAATCATAATCACAAAAGCCTACAGTTATGCTTTTTTCTTCTCTTACTTTGATAAACATTTTTACAAAAACATCAAGACCGTTGCGATTGAAAAAAACAACTTTCTTTAATGATACTAAAATCATATCTACATTAAGTTTTGCGGTTGCTTGAATATCTTCTAAACTTAGGAAAATTCCACCATTATTACCATCTAAAAATCCTTGAGGTGTAAAAATACCAATACCATTTTTTACAACTGCTCTCATGAAATTTCCATTAAAGTTGCAAAATCATCATAAATATCATTAACATAATCAATTTGAAACTCAATAAAATCATTAAGCTCTGCTTCTATAAACATAGGTTGTGAAAGCTCATAAAAAAGAAGAAGATGCATCCATTTTCCAAGTCTGTTAATCTCTTCATCATCAGAGGGTTTAAATCCTGATGATGCTTGAACTATTTGTGCTATTTTTGGAGGCATTTCCCATTTTTTTGAGATTTTTTCACAAATATCAAAAAGGTCTAAGTCGCATAATCTCGAAAGGATAGTATTTAAATCAAGGTTATTAACGCTTCTAAGTATATCTACATCAGCTTTTTTATGATTAAATAATGCTTCTGATACTATTATGCTAGCAGGTAAAAGTGTTATTGCACTTTCAATTTCTGCATCATCAATATCTAAATGTACTAAAATTTGTTTCCATCTTCTTGATAATTTTGCTTGAAGTTCATTAAAAGTAGACTCTTTTAGTTTAAAAAGTTTCCATTTTTTAGGAGATAATAAAGTCATCATATAATTATAAACAGTTTGCTGAGATGATGAAACACCAAGAATCCCAAAAATTTGAGATATATCAGAAACTTCATTTTTAAAGCCATATATGGGTTTATTTACAATACTTTTAAGATAAGACTTTAGTGCCAAATCAGTTTGTGCAATTTGAGCGGCTTTTGTGAGTTCACCATTATTTAGAAGGGAGATAGTCACTTGCAATGTTTTAGGTGCAGGTGGTATCTTTTGTATAAAATCAGTTATTTGTTCATTTGTAATCAATTTTGCTACTTTTAAATGTTGAATTTTGTATATTTTAGCTTTTATAATATAAAGATTAAATAAATTACAAAATATTTATAATATTTAACTAGCTTAAGTTGAAGTTTTGCTTTATATTGGTATAATTCGCAACTTTAAAACCTATACAAGGAATCTAAAATGGCAAGAAAATGTGCTATTAGTGGCAAAGGCCCTATGAGTGGAAACAATGTTTCTCATGCAAAAAACAGAACAAAGCGTCGCTTCTTACTTAATTTAAGAACTGTTCGTATCACTCAAGAAGATGGTACTACAAAGAAAATTAAAATTTCTGCAAAAGAATTAAGAACACTTAAGAAAAACTCTTAAGTCTTCTTGGAAGTTACTGTGAATCTTTTATCAAGGATTCGTAAATTTCTACATTGGGAGTCAGCTCCCAAACCTGATGTAAAACTACTACCTGAGATATATCCCCATTTAAAACCCTTTCGTTTACCTATGATTTTGACGGTGCTAACCATGATGGTTGGAACTATTGGCTATATAATTATTGATGATTTTACATTAATGGATGCTATATATCAAACTGGAATAACATTTACTACGGTAGGTTTTGGTGAAATTGCACCTGTTTCAAATATGGGAAGAATTTTTACGATTACTCTTATAATAGCTGGATTTGCAGTTTTTTCATCTGCTGTTGGTATTTTAGTTGCAGAATTAAATAGAGGAAATATACTTGCCATTTTAAAGGAGCGAAGAATGCTGTATAAAATAGCTAGGCTTAAAAAGCATTTTGTTGTTTGTTATCATAATGAATACACTGTAGAGGTTACAAAACAATTAAGAGCTAATCATATCCCTTTTGTTGTAATTGACCCTAGAAAAGAGATACATGAATGGGCAAAAGAGTATAAATATCCTTCATATCTTCATGCTGAACCACATGCCGAGTTATCAATGTTAAAAGCACATATGTCCTCTGCAAAAGGGATGATAACCTTATCTGATTCCATATCAGATAATATTGCCCTTATTGCATCTGTACGGCTTTTTGAAACAGAACATTCTCTTCCTAATGCATATTATATAATCTCTTCAGCGGAAACAATTAGTGATATTGAAAAGCTTAAAAAACTAGGTGCCGATACAGTAGTTTCACCTACAAAATTAACTGCTCAAAGAGTAAGTGCGATGGCAGCAAGACCTGATATGGAAAATCTTCTTGAAGAATTTTTGTATAAAAGTGATAATCCATTAGATATGGAAGAAGTTTTTATCCCTAAATATAGTTGGGCTGTACTTAAAAAACTTAAAGAGACTCACCTTAGAGATATTACAAATACTTCAATAATTGGAATAACTAAAAAAGATGGTAAATTTCTTTCAATGCCAAAAGGGGATGTTTTAATTACTAGTGAGTGCAAACTTCTTATAATTGGAACACAAAAAGATATAAATATTGCAAAAGGGATTTTTAAGCAAAGAGATAAACCAAAGGAGATTAGATTTGTATAATATAGTTTATGTTGATAGTGGTGTTTGTGCGAGTGAAGGTTTTTTCTCTGATGGGGTAAGTGCTGGACTAAAACCAAATGGTGCTAATGATATGGCATTTATTTATAGTGATATGGCATGTGAGATAGCTTCTGTATTTACTACAAATAAGATGACTGCTGCACCTATTAGACATTTTAGAGCAAAGGGTGATTTTAAAACAAACTTTGTTTTGATAAACTCAAAAAATGCTAATGCTATGACTGGTAAAATGGGAATAGAAGATATTGATGAGATTCTTGTTAACTGCGACAAAAAAGTAATAAATCCTGTTATGAGTTCAACGGGTGTAATTGGTGTACGACTTCCAAAAGAAAAACTTATAGATGGAATGAAACTTTTTGACTTAACTCAAAAAAACCCACATGCCGCAGCACAAGCTATCATGACGACGGATACTTTTTCAAAAGAGATAGCATTTAAAGTTAAGCTTGAAGATGGAAGTAGTTTTAATATTGGGGCAATGGCAAAGGGTGCAGGGATGATAAACCCTGCTATGGCTACAATGCTCTGTTTTATAACTACGGATGCTGATGTGTCAAAAGCAGAGATGCAAGAGATTTTAGAGATCGTCACAAAAACAACTTTCAATGCAGCGAGTGTAGATGGAGATACATCTACAAACGATACTGTAATGCTTTTAAGTAATGCTTCAAGTGGTGTTTTTAATAGAGATGCTTTTAAAGAGGCTCTTTTTAAAGTTATGCACTTTTTGGCTCTTGAGATGGTGAGAGATGGAGAGGGTGCTACAAAACTTGTTACTTACAATATAACTGGTGCAAAAGATGATAGAGAAGCTGAGGTAGTTGCAAAAGCACTTTCAGATTCTCTTCTTGTAAAAACTGCTCTTTTTGGTGAAGATCCAAACTGGGGAAGAGTTGCTTCAACTGTTGGTGCAAGTGGTGCAGAGTGTGATGAAGAGACTCTAAAAATATCGTTTGACAATTTATGTGTTTATGATTGTGGAAAACTTTATTTTGATGAAGAGATGGAGCGAAAGGCTGCTATTGTTATGGGACATAAAAAGTTTACAATATCTTGTGACTTAGGTATAGCAGATGGAAGTTTTAAAGCTTATGGCTGTGATTTAGGTTATGAGTATGTTAAAATTAATGCAGATTATAGAACTTAAGGGAATTTGAAAGTGAATATATTAAAAATAATGATGTTCGTATCTGTCGTATTTATTTTTTCTGCTTGTAGCAGTAAAAGTATCTCTTATAATTGGGAAAGAACAAAAGGTGCTGCTTATAATGCTGCTGTAGATCCTATGACATGGGCGCCAATAGCAACGGGATTGACTTTAGATGCTACTGGATATGATGATGATATTACAAATCATATTATGAAAGATGATCCTGATGATTTTACTTTTTCTGGGGATGATGCAGATGATTTAAGAACATTATCAACGGCAATTACATATACAACTGCTGTTCTTGTTCCTGATGATGATATGACTACAAAAGCTAAAAGGGTACTTGTTGAAGCTTCTGCTTTAGCTATTGGTAGAGGATATGTTACTTTAACAAATTCATATATTGATAAAACTTCACCAAGTGGTACTAATGAAGATGCTTTTGGCTCAAATCATGCAGTAGCACCTTTTGTATCAGCTGCTTTAACTAGAAGAAATGTTGATCAAATGGAGATACCTCTTTGGGCTAAATACTCTATAAATACAGTTAGTTATGCTGCTGCAAGTGGAAGTGCTTATCAAAGAGTTGAAAGTGGGTTACACTCATTTTCTGATCAGATGTATAGTGCTGCAGTAGGAAATTTTATAGCTATATTTATGCATGATGCTTTTATGGCAGATGATACAGATTTAAGAATTGATTTGTCAGGTGAAGACCCAAGTGTTACCTTGAGTTTTCGTTTTTAGTTCTGATAATCTTCTTTAAATTTTACATAACGATGAGCAGAAGCATATAACTCTTTAACTTCTTCATCGTTTAATTCACGAATCACTTTTGCAGGGCTTCCAACTATTAAAGAGCGAGGTGGAAAAACTTTGTTTTTAGTTACTAAAGCTCCTGCACCTACGATGGACTCTTTACCAATTACAGCACCATCTAAAATAGTAGCACTCATCCCGATAAGACAAGCAGATTCAATAGTACAACCATGAAGCATAACACGATGTCCTATAGTCACATCATCACCGATGATAGTTGGATTTCCATCACTTTTATCTGGTTTTTTATAGTGTGTAACATGTATCATTGTTAAATCTTGAATATTTACTCTATCACCGATTTTTATATAATGAACATCACCACGAACTACACAGCCAAACCAAATAGAACAATCTACTCCACATGTCACTTCACCAATTACATCAGCCGATGGTGCTACCCAAGTGTTTTTACCTAGTTCTGGCATGTGGGTTTTAAACTTATGTATCATTTTTAATTCTCCGTAAATCATATAAAATTCATTTAAATTACAGGCATTGTATCCCAAAAGTGATTATGAGTTGGTTACTTTATAACGCCAGTACCTTTATAATTAGCTGAATGGTAGATTGTTACACCGTTTTTTCTAGCATAATATTTTAGAAGAAGATTTTGTAAAGTTGGTTCTATTGATGGGGCGAACCATGCGTTGTTGCTTATCGCAATTACAAATTTTACATCACCATTATATATCTCTTGGCATGTGGCTTCATAACAGATAGCATTTCTAAATTTTTCACCTTTTATGATGAAATCACTTGGTTTTTTAGCTTGAATAAAATCAGATTGTCCTGAGAAAAAAGTGTCATTTATGATTTTTTGAGCAAATTTTGGAAGTGGGACATACTCTCCAAAGGGAACTAAAATCATTTTTTTAGCAATGCTATAATCTGAATTTTGAAATATATAGGTAACATTAAAATTATTCTTACCCTCTTTTAAAAGTGAACCAGCAATTATTGTTATATCTTTTGATAAAAATAACAGATGATTTACAAGTGTTTTTTTTCTATTTAGATATAAAGGGAAAACTGATTCAGGTAATACAACTACATCATAGTTTTCTTTAATAGCTGTTTGAATCTCTTTAAATATCATTTTTAGAGTAGGGTTTAAACTCTCTCTTGTCCATTTTTTATCTTGTTTTATATCAGTAGCAATAAGTTTGATTTTTAGTTTAGAATCTTCTTGAAGAGGGGGATTAAAATTAAATGCTAAAAGTATTAAGATTAAAGGGGTATAGGTAAAAGGTTTTTTAATGTATTTTGGCAGTGAAAGAGCGAGTAAAACAAGAATAAGTTGGTATTTAAATACACCAATATAACTCTCTACGAAGATAAGTTCAATCTGTAGCCAGTTCCAGTCAAAAGGCTCAAAAAAACTAAGCCCAAAGAGTAAAATAGCTCTAATATATACTTTGTTGGTAAGTGCCAAAACACCAAAGAAAAGCATATAGATAAAACCAAAACCTATGGTTACAATAGGTGTCATATAGCCAACACCTTGATACTCAAAACTGTATCCAATCCAGTAAAACCAAAGTAAACCGATTAAAAATCCAGCAATCAAGATAGAGCGTTTTGGAGCGTAAAGAAAAAGTGCAAGAGAACTTAATCCAAAAATAGTGTTTATAAACTTAAATGAAAATCCAAAATGTTCTAAATATATAAAAGAACTAAATAGTAAGCTAATAATACTCCCATATAAACTATAGTAGAGTAGGGAGTGTTTTTTTTGTAGCAAGGTTTATTCTACTGTAACGCTTTTAGCAAGGTTTCTTGGCATATCAACATCATTCCCAAGTCTAACAGAGATCTCTAAAGATAAAAGTTGAACTACAACCATCATCTCAAAAAACTCTAACATATAATCTTGGCATGTGGAGATTTTGATAAAGTCATCTGCTTTGTCAAATTCTATAGAACTTATTGCACAGATTGTACTATCTCTTGCACTTAACTCCTCTACATTACTTTTTGATTTTTCATATAAAAGATGTTGTGGAAGTAGGGCAATTGTAAAAAGTTCAGGATCAGCAAGGGCGATAGGACCATGCTTCATCTCCCCACTTGGATAACCCTCTGCATGAAGATAACTTATCTCTTTTAGTTTTAAAGCACCCTCTAAGGCTAGTGGGAAAAATATATCTCTACCTATAAAGAAAAAACCATGTCCGTGAAGGTATCTTTTAGATAATCTTTTTATTTTTTCGTGCATAGAGTCTGTTACTTTCGTACTCGCTGGAACTTCACGAAGTAGATTGATTTGTCTTGCAAGTTCAGTTGAATCCATAGAATTTTTTAGTTTTGCTAAATAAAGAGATAACATCCAAAAAACTGTAACCTGAGTTGCAAAAGCTTTTGTTGAAGCTACACCTTTTTCTATCCCTGCACGAGTTAAAATACAAGCATCTGAAAGTCTAACCATAGAAGAGTTATCCACATTACAGATAACTAAAGTTTTAAGCCCAGCCTTTTTTGCCATTTTTAGAGTTTCAAGTGTATCAGCAGTTTCACCACTTTGTGAGATAACTACAAAAAGAGTGTCTTTGCACATTAAAGGCTCTCTATATCTAAACTCACTTGCAATCTCAACTGAACATCTGATTTTTGCATATCTCTCAAACATATAAGTAGCACTAAGAGCTGAGTGATAAGATGTCCCACACGCACAAAGTTTTATCT
>JAGGWE010000183.1 GCA_021157665.1 Sulfurimonas sp. | reverse complement strand
GTTGTACTCCATCCCTCATAAAAACCATGGTCTATCTTTACTTTAGCAAAAAGTTCTTCAACAACTTTTTGTACTTCATCTTCAGAAACAGCATGATTTTTCACCAAGGCTACACCATGTTCAAACTCTTCTGTACTAATATCATCCTTGAAGCTAAATCCATCAAGGTCTAAAGTATTTATAAATCTATTTTTTTGAGTTGGTGTTAAAAATGAAATATAATGCTCTACATCTCTAGAAATACTTAAATCTTCACCCTCTTCTTCTAAAAGAAAAATTATTTTAGAACTTTGTATGTGAATAAGTTCTAACTCTGTTGGAAAAAGTTGAGTCTCATAAAAATTCCACTTTTTATCTTTAATAATGTTACTCTCATACACATAACCAGTATTTTTTAGCATCGCAGTAACCATAGAGTTTAACTCTTTTGAAGATGAAGCACAAAAGTAAAATTCACTCCAACCATCAACTATTCTAGAACCAAGATATTTTGCCTTATCTTCATACTCAATCGCAATAATAAGAGACTCTTTTGTCTCTAAAAATTCTTCATAAGACTCAGTAGAATCATCCAACCCATCATATTTTACAAATACACTAAACAACCAAGGACAACCTTCTTTGTATCCACCAGCATCAATATCTATCTCTATATTAAATAAAGTATCGTTTTCTAATCTTTTAAATATTTCTCTCATAAGTCCTACTAAATATCTATAATTTCATTAACTTCAAGACCAAAACCACTAAGCCCTACAAAGTCAGTTTGTTTCATTGATGTTATAAGATTCATCTTAGATACATTTAAAGATGTAAGTATCTGAGCACCTGTTCCTATCTCTTTCATCGCTGCATTATCTTGATGTGTTGTTTTATTTATAAAAACTAAAATTCCAGAGTTTTGCTTTAAATATTCTATAGAATTTACAAGATTATTATATTTTTCTTGGTTTAGTAAAAGTTCAATATCAGGAATAACATTATGAACTCTAACATTTGCAATCTCTCCAACTGTATCAAAAACAATCGCAGTATGCTCTATGCCATCATGATCAATAAATGTATGCTGATTTACTTTAGTGCTAAAAAACTCTATCTCTTTAACTTCTGTTTCGTTTACAAGGCTCTCATTAGCTAAACGATACTCAACTATATCTGAGATAAAAACAGTTTTAAGATTATGTTTTTCACCAAAAACATCTAAATCATCTCGTCTTGCCATTGTTCCATCTTCTTTTATGATTTCACAAATAACACCAGACTCACTAAGTCCTGCTAAACGACATAAATCAACAGAACCCTCAGTATGTCCAGTTCGTACAAGTGTTCCACCATCTTTAGCTATCAGAGGGAAGATATGACCTGGTTTTACAAGTTCCGTGGCATGTGAGATTGGATTTGCTAAAATTTTAATAGTATCATCTCTCTCACCAGCAGAGATTCCAGTAAGAGCATCTTTTGCATCAACTGAAACTGTAAATGCTGTTTCATAAGAAGATGTATTTGAACTTACCATTGGATTTAAATCAAGTCTTGTAGCAATAGACCTACTTAAAGCTACACAAATCAACCCTCTAGCATGTGTAGCCATAAAATTTACACTCGCAGGAGTAGAAAATGCAGCAGCATAAACTAAATCACCCTCATTTTCTCTATCTTCATCATCAATCATGATGACCATTTTTCCCTTTTTTATCTCATCAATCGCTTCTAAAACTCTCTCGATAGCTGTCATTTTTTCTCTTTATTAATAATTTGATTTGATTATATATTAATTATCATTAAAAAGAGGTCAAAAAGTATTTTTAAATTTATCATAAATATCCTTGACATTAAAAACCAATTTGTCTATAATTTCGGCTCACAAACACACAGATGTTTGTTTAAACACCGCGGAATAGAGCAGTTCGGTAGCTCGTCGGGCTCATAACCCGAAGGTCGCAAGTTCAAATCTTGCTTCCGCAACCAATTTATTACAATTAATTACAACACAAATGTTGGGGTATCGCCAAGCGGTAAGGCACTAGTTTTTGGTACTGGTATTCGGGGGTTCGAATCCCTCTACCCCATCCACAACCCTCAAAACTACATAAAATAGGCAATTTCAAGCGATTGACTTAATGACTGTTAGTTGATTTTATAGGACTTTTACTCGCCAATTCTAATATCAAGTGCAATTTCCACCTAAACTAATTAGCCAATTCCTTACGCCAATTCTAAGTATAAATAAGTGTATCCATATCAATATTAAATGTCTCTCATTTAATCATTATGAACTATCGAACGATAAGCGTTGACAATATCCAATAACTCATCTGTAATCTCTTTTTGACGTTGAGTATTAAGTTTTTGTGTTAATAGTTTCTCATTCTCTTTGATTGCATTATCTGCATATATCATAGCGTTTAGTCTTGCTTGGTTTTCGCTTGCAACAGACTCTATAAATGCTCTGTAGATAGAGATATACAAATGCTCTTTAATTAGAGCATGTAAAATCTCTTCATCTTTTAAATATAAAAGTGGTTCTTGTTGAATAAATTTTTTATGAAATTCTGAAAAATCAAGAGGCAAAACCTTTTTTTTAACAATTTTATACTCCCCTTTTTTTAATTCAGCATGTATAAGTATCAGTTTACAAAAGTGCTCTTTTTCAAATATTTCAATTAGCTGTGAAGATAGTTCTATAGCTTTAAGCTCGATGGCCTCCACATTAGAAGCACCTTTTAGAAAGTATTTACATATAATGTTTTTTGATTTTATCTCTTGTGCCCCTTTTGTACCTATGACTATTGTTGTATCATCTAAGTTTGACAAGGAGTTAAAAAAGTTTAAAATATCTTCATTAAAAAAACCGCAAAGTCCCTCTTCAGAGAGAAAGAGTACATAAATTGTTCCTCTTACTTTACTATTATTTACCTTTCCCAAATCTGGAAAAAGTGTGATAATATCTCCAAAAGCGTCTTCGATATTGTTCTGATAAAGATGTAAATTATTTAGGCTTTTTTTAGCTGTTTGTAGATTAAAGTTAGCAAATGCCTTCATTGATGATACAATCTCTTTTATTTCACTAATTGTATGAAGCTTTCTTTTTAGTGCAACAGAAGAGCTCATATCTACCACTCTTTCAAAAAATTTTCAGCAGCTATTTTTAATTGTTCCAAAAGATAGCTATTTATATCATCTGTTATTTCAATAGTTTGTAAAATATCATGATATTTTCTTTCTAGATATCTACAAAACTTATCTGTAAAAAGCTCTACTTCAGATAATGGTATCTTTACTAGATAACCTTCATTATGAAGATAAAATATCGCCACTTGTTCAGGCATACTGATATGCTTAAAACAATCTTGTTTAAGAGCAACTCTAAGTGCTTTACCTTTATTTATTATTTTCTGTGTCTCTTTCTCAACTTGAGTACCAAATTTTGTAAAAACTTCAACTTCAAGAAACTGGGAGTAATCAAGCTTAAGTTTAACAGCCATTTTTTTCAAGGCATTTGCCTGTGCTTTACTCCCAATTCTTGAAACTGATTTACCTATATCAATAGCAGGTAGAAATCCTTTATTAAAAAGTTCTTTTTCAAGATAGATTTGACCATCTGTTATAGATATAAGATTAGTAGGGATATAGTCAGAAATTCTCCCTGCTTTAGTCTCAATAATAGGCAAAGCGGTAATAGAGCCACCTTTATATTTGTCAGCCCTTTTTCCAGCTCTTTCAAGAAGTTTTGAATGAATAAAAAATATATCACCAGGATATGCTTCACGCCCTGGTGGAATTTCTAGTAGTAAAGAGATACTTCTATATGCATCAGCATGCTTGGTCAGATCATCATAAATAATCAAAACATCTCTGCTTTGATCTGCAAAAAACTCCGCAATCGCAGAGCCTGAATAAGGTGCAATAAACTTCATACCAGGTGAAGCATCAGCAGGAGCAGCTACAATAACCGTATATGAAAGTGCATCATTCTTTTTCAGATCATCTATCACTTTAGCAATTTGTGCTTTTCTTTGTCCAATAGCTACATAAACACAATAGACATTTTTATCTTTTTGATTGATAATTGTATCTACTGCAATTGAACTTTTTCCTAAAGATGCATCAGATATAATAAGTTCTCTTTGCCCTTTTCCAATTGGTATCATCGCATCAATAATTTTTATACCTGTATAGAGCGGCTCTTTAACAAAGTCACGCTCAATTAATTTTACTGCCTCTTTTTCAATAGGATAACGCTCTTTTGTTTTTATCTCTTGATTATTATCAATCAGATGTGATAAAGGATTTATAACCTTACCTAGTAGTTCATCACCTACCGCAATTGTAACACTCTCATTTGTACAGATTACTTGGTCTTTAATATTTAAAATAGTATAGTCACCTAAAACAACAGCTTGGGTAAAATCTTTTTTGATATTTAGTACTAAGGCAAAAAGATTATTTGGAAGTTGTAAAAGCTCAAAATAAGCAACAGAAGAAAGATCTCTAACCTCAATAATACCATCACTTAATTTACTGATATAACCAACCTCATTAACAGTAAACTTTGGTTTAAACTCATGAGAAACTTGATATAGTTTTTTAAATACCTTTTTAATACTCTCGTTTGTTTCCATCTTATAACTCTTTTGTCGCTTCATTTTCTAGATTTTTAATCACCCCTTGAATTGAGCCATCAATAATTTTATTTTTAATCTCTAGTTTTATCCCACCAATTAGAGCTTTATCAGAAAGAATTTTTAATGAAACTGTTTTTATTTTAAGAATATTTTCAAGTGTCTCTTTAATTTGATTTAAAGTTTGCTCATCAATCTTTAGAGATGTGCTGAGTTTAATTTCACACTCTTTACTCATAATCTCTTTTTTCAATATTGAAATATCACCTTCACTGTCATTTTTAAGTTCATAAAGAAATTTTTCAATCAATTTTTTATGCATCTGCTCATCTATTAAACTAGCTGTAAATCTTGATATATAATCAAGACTAAATTGTAAACTCTGTTGATTTATGGTGCTATTTATTTTCTCTTTTTCGTGTTCTTGTATATTTTTTTGCTTTAGTCTTTCTTTCTCAAACTCTTTGTTTGCCTTTTGTAGAAGTTCTTTTTTCTCCTGTTGAGCTTCTTTTCTAGCACTGTTTAACTCTTTCTCTTTTAATAGGTCTATCTCTTTTAATCTCTCTTGATAACTTTTCTCTTTCTGCTCTAGTTCGTCTTCTCTTACTTCTAATTCTTTCAAGCGTATTTTAAAACTCTCATCCCTCTTTTGAATAATATTTTTTAAAGGCTTAAAAAAGAGTTTGTATAGAATATACAAAATAACAAAAAAATTAATTATTTGAAATAGAAAAGTCCACCAGTTAAACATATTGCTTTACTTTAGCACAAGATCTAATAACGGATTGGCAAATAAAATTATAAGTGCAATAACCAGTGAATAGATCGCTACAGATTCAACCATCGCCATACCAACAAAAAGCAGTCGGGTTACATCATTTGCTGATTCAGGCTGTCTTCCTATTGTTTCTATCGCTTTTGTGAGTGCATCAGCTTCACCCCTTGAGGGTCCATATCCACCTATCGCTATCGTTAATCCTGCTGTAATGATCGATACTGCAATTATTATTGTCATACTATCCATTTATTTCTCCTTTATTAATTCTAATTTTTCTGCTTGAATGCCGCCAATGATAAAGATATAAGTTAAAAAACCAAAAAGAAATGCATGTAAAATATCTCCAACAATACTAAGCAATATCATAGGTATAGGCACCAAAAAACCCACAAGAGCTATCAAAATTGCAACGATCATCTCCCAGCTGAGCATATTTCCAAAAAGCCGCATAGCCATTGCAAAAATTCTTGAAATATCTGTAAATAGATTAAACGGTAGTAAAAAAACCGAAGGTTCAATATACTGTTTCATATAATTTTTAAAACCGCTGAATTTTATGCCATAATAATGAATCGAAAAAAACGCAATGACCGACAATGCAGCTGTTGTACTCAAGTCTCTGGTGGGGTTGTGAAAATAGGGAATGATTGAAATAAGATTCATAAAACCGACATAAATCCATATTGTACCGATAAACGGCACAAGTGTCCATGCAGAAATATTTGTAGAACTCTTTAGAGTATCCTCTATAGCTACCACGATCTTTTCTGCAAAGAGCTGTATCTTTGATGGATTAGAGATCGATAAACCCTTGCTTATAAAATAAGAGATAAGCGTTAATACTGCAATGATCACCCAACTTGTTACGACAGTATCCGTTACAAGGATATTGATCACTCCAAGTTTAAGTTCAAATACAATTTCCGGAAAAATATTTTCAATCATAATAATCTCTTGTCTCTTTTTTAAACATAATAAGATAAATGAGTTTTAGAAAAGATTAAAGCAGCAGGATAAATTTAAATTTTGGTTATTATTAGCTACAATTAAACAAAAAGTTTTAAAGAGTAATTATGAATGGAACTATCATAGCTCTTGGTTCAACAGTATGTGATATATACTTTGAAGATGAGATACCTTTTATTTATGAATCACTTGTGTTGGAAGATAGCGACAGACAACTCTATTTTGAAACACAAAAACAGATAGACAAACATACTGTTCGTGCAATTGCATTGGGTTATATGCAAGGAGTGAAAAAGGGAATGAAAGTCAAGCGTACCTATGACAAGATAAAAGTGCCTATAGGAAAAGAGACTCTAGGAAGAGTCTTTAATGCGCTTGGTTTCACCATAGACGGAAAGAGGGATAAATTTTCAAAACAACATTCCATTCACAGCCCCTCTTTACCCATAGCTAAACAAAGCGTTGATATAGAGATCTATGAGACAGGTATTAAAATCATTGATCTGCTCTCTCCTTTTATTAAAGGTGGAAAAGTTGGACTCTTCGGTGGTGCGGGGGTTGGAAAAACGGTTTTGCTGATGGAGTTTATCTACAAATCCATCTCTTTGCATCAGGGGATCTCCCTCTTTGCAGGGGTTGGAGAGAGGATTAGAGAGGGGCATGAACTCTATGAACAGATGAAAGAGTCTGGTGTAATAGATAAAACAATTATAGTTTTTGGACAGATGAATGAATCACCTGGGATTCGCTACGCAGCACCCTTAACAGCACTTACAATGGGCGAATATTTTAGGGATGAGGAACATAAAGATGTACTTCTGCTTGTTGATAATATTTACCGTTTTATACAAGCTGGACAAGAGATATCAACAATGCTTGGAAGAATTCCATCTCGTGTTGGATATCAGCCAACACTATCAAGTGAGATTGCCCAACTTGAAGAGCGTATTGCATCAACTAAAGATGGTTCTATTACCTCAGTTCAAGCAGTCTATGTACCTGCTGATGATATTACTGATCCTGGTGTTGCTTCTGTTTTTGCCCATTTAGATACCTCTATCATACTTTCTCGTTCACATGCTTCAAAGGGGCTTTATCCTACGATTGATCCGCTTGAATCACACTCAAAACTTCTTGATCCATTGATTATAGGAAAAGAACATTATAATGTTGCAAAAGAGGTAAAAAAAATCCTGACAAAATATAAAGAGTTACAAGATATTATAGCAATGCTTGGTATGGCACAGCTTGCACATGAAGATCGTTTGATAGTTTCAAGAGCTAGAAAATTAGAAAAGTTTTTAACCCAACCATTTTTTATAACCAAAGCGTTTACAGGAAGAGAGGGAAAAAATGTTTCACTTAAAGATACAATAAAAGGTTGTAAAAAAATTATTAGTGGTGAGATGGATGATGTGGATGAATCTCTTTTTTATATGATTGGAACTATTGATGAAGTCAACATTTAATGCCCAATTTGTTACTCCGCAGATGATAAAAATAGTAGAAAATATCTCTTTTTTTAGAGCTCAAGACAAGAGTGGTTCTTTTGGTATTTTACCAAGGCATACAGCATTGTTAACTATTTTAGAGCAATCTATTGCCATAGTCGTAATAGATAAAAAAGAGTATTATTATGCATTTAACGAAGGTGTACTCTCTTTTAAAAATAATGAGCTTACTATCACTTCCAAAGAGTTTGTACAAAGTGATAAAATTAACGAACTTTTATTAATGATTAAAAAATCATTTAAAGATATGGAAAGCAAAGAGCATATTTTTTACAACAATATTGAAAACCTGCAAAAAGCATTTATTAAAAAACTTATTGAGATGGAGAGAGAAGTTGGATAAAAATCAAGAGAAAAAAAAGTTTCAAAAGAGTATTGAAAAACAGGTTTCATGGTTAGAAAAATGGAGAAAAAAAAGTATTTTATGGGACAAAGTTATGACTGTAGGGGCAATGGGCTGGATGGTTGTACTGCCTATGGTAATAGGTGGATATCTTGGCAACTACTTAGATAAACACTACAAAATAGAAACATCAAATACCTCATGGACAATCACTTTTATTATTTTAGGACTTTTTATAGCCATTTACTCTATCTGGAAAGTCTTCTTTTATAAAAAATGAAAGAATTAATTCTATTTTTTACAGGTCTATTTATTGGATTTTTTTATTTTGGACATCTATATCTACAACTTAGAAATCTAAAAAAAGAATATAAACCATCTCTTTTTTTTACATTTCCTATCCGTTTTTTACTCTTAAGTACTATATTAGGTATTATATTTTACCAATTTAATACTTTAGCAATTTATACAATTATTGGACTACTTGTTAGTAGGTTTGGTGTGTATTATAATAGCAAAATATTTTAATTCTTACTCTCTTCACTTTTTGCTTTCTCTAGTGCTTTTTTAGCAAGTATTGGTCCAATAATTTCAAAAAAAATGGTTGAAGCTATAATTAATGGTAAAATCACTTGACTATATTGAGGGAACTTATTTGACGCAACAAGTGCCATACCTATCGCAACTCCTGCTTGTGGAAGAAGTGCTGCACCCATCCATTTTTTTGTAATTATATCACTGTTACTACATTCACTACCTATTCTAGTACCAATAATTTTACCAATAATTCTAAAAAGGATATACATTGCCCCTATAAATCCAACTTCTAAAAGTGCACTTAAATCTAATGATACACCAGCAAGAACAAAAAAGATACTCATAAAAGGCCACTCAATTCCTTCAATTGAATGAAAAGGATAGTCATGATGTTTAGCAAAGTTTGTAACAATAAATCCCATTGTAATAGCTGCAATTAAAAAAGAAACTTCAAAGAAAATAGCAATCCCTCCAAGTACAAAAACTAAACCCAATGCTTCCATAAGACTTGGCTGACCATTTTGAATTCGTCCAGTTAAATAAGCTGCTGGAAAACCTATAAGAATTCCAAGCAATAATGCACCACCTATCTCTTTAAAAACAGTTACAATCAAAGTTGGTTCATTTCCATTTCCAGATATTATGGAAACAGTCGCTAACCCAAAACTAAAGATTATCAATCCCCATGCATCATCTAATGCTACAATTGATACTAGTAAATCTGCAAATTTACCTTTATATTTTGATTCTAAAATCACATCTACTATAGCCGCAGGTGCGGTGGCTGCACCCATGCAACCTAAAAGAATAGCAAGTTCTAAATCAATACCTACAAAATAAAGCCCTGAAATAACTATAATTGTAGTTACTATCGCATTTACTATGGATATCCACAGTGTCTGTTTTCCTGATTTTTTTAAAAAATCAGTATTAATTTTTCCACCAATTAAAAAGCCAATCATTAAAAGAGCCATATCAGAAATAAGTTCAAATTTATTTATGATAAATTCAGGAATTAAACCTAAGACTTCATTTCCTATTATTATACCAAAAATCAAAAGTAATGTAACGCGCGGAAGTTTTGTTTTTTGCCCTAAAGCATCAACAGCTAGACCAATTAGTAAAATCCCTCCGATTGTTAATAAAAAACTAGCTTCTGTTGTCATAATAATTCCCAAATAAAAAAACTATCAACTATTGTATCTAAATTAAATTATAACTACGCCAATTCTAATGTCAAGTGCCCTAAGCCTGAAATATTTAACACAGATCAGGGAAGCCAATATACGTCAAAAGCTCATACAGATATTCTTAAAAAACACAATATCAAAATCTCTATGGATGGAAAAGGTAGAGCTACTAATAATATTTGCATTGAGAGATTCTAGAGAAGTATTAAGTATGAAGAGATTTATTTAAACGAATACAAAAATATAAAATCACTTAATCGAGCTATAGAAAAATATATGAACTCATACAACAAAAAAAGATTACATTCGACTACTGGATATAAAACTCCAAATGAAGTTTATTATCAAGCTATCAATAATTTAGACTCAAGAGGAGAAAAACTGTTACCTGAGGTGTCGTAAAAAGGTGGAAAACTTGTTTTACTGGTCTTGAAAAAGGGAACCATTATAGTATATAAAATTTTTATTCATTATATCTTTTACAAATTCTGCTGTTAAATAATGAAGTATACTTGAGGCTGGAAATAAACTTGTACTTGGAGATATATTTCCATAATATATGTGTTTTGCAATATTACCAACAGAGATAAAACCTTGAATTTTGTTTTGATTATCAACTACATAAATAATACTTTTAATATTATTTGTAATTATTGTATCCATTGTTTTGGCAATTATCATATCTTGATTAATAGTTATTGCTGAAAAATTATTATTAGATTCTTCCAATATGTAACAGCTATCTATTTTTTTACTTTTTTTAAAGTAAATTTCTAAATATCCGTTACTTTAAGATTGAAGTGCTAACTTCTGTTATTAATTTCAAATCACTATTTAGTGCAAGTAAGGTTTGATTAGAAAATAACACCCTCTTTTTCAGCTTTAAATGTTTGACAAGCATTGTTTAAAAAATACAGATTTTCATTATTTAATTTAAAATAGATATGCTCATGTATTTTTTCAATCTTTGCATTTTTTTGTGAAACCATTTTAAACGAGTATTGACCAATATGGCACAATAACTTATTTTCTGGTGATTCTTTAAAATAAGAAACTACATCAAAAGCATAGGTAACTGTAAATAATAGTGAAAATATAATAAGTAAACGCATACTCTACTTTTTAAATTTAATAATAATCATATTTACCCGCAATAACATCTGCTTTAATCTCGTCAAGTACTTCTTGCAGTAAATTCACAATTATATTGGCTGCTTCAGTGTCATCAGCTTCAGGAACATCCCAATCAGTAATTTTCATATTTGCCTTAAAAAGAAGATCCATCCCACTTCGTATTTCAGCTTTTCTGCTCTCTAACTCTTTTTGTATTACATCCATCTTAACTCCCTTGTATTCATTCTATCATACTTTTTTTAAATATAAATCTGTTCCCCAGATTCTACGATATGCGCTCTTTTATCAAGCTTTTGCATTATAGCCTCTCTAAATATAATCTGTTTCTCCTCTTCCCCATGAATCAAATATACATTACCAAGTCTATTAAAATGTTTCATCCACTCTATCAACTCACTCTGATCAGCATGTGCAGAAAAACCATTAATAGTATGAATACTGGCATTTATTTTGATTTTTTCATGGTAGAGCTTAATCCATCGTGCTCCCTCAACGATATCTCGTCCCAGTGTTCCTCTAGCCTGAAAACCTACAAAAATAACAGCATTCACTTTGTTCCATAAACGATGTTTAAAGTGATGTAAGATTCTGCCACCATTACACATACCACTTCCGGCTATGATGATTGTACCACTTTTAATGTCGTTTATCTTTTTTGAGGCTTCCTGCGTTTTAATAAATTCAAGATTAGGAAAATCAAAAACAGAACCATCCTCATTTAGAAATTGTTGACACAATTGGCTCAATTCTTCGGTATATCTATTATAAACTCGTGTTGCACGAATAGCCATAGGACTATCTAAAAATATTCTACATACTGGCAGCTCTCTATTTTTGTACATAAATTTCAGCATACAGAGTATCTCTTGTGTTCTTTCAATTGCAAAAGAGGGAATTAAAACATTTCCACCGTTTTTTAGTGTTTCAACTACAGTGTTTTTAAACTCATCAATGGAATCACTAATATCCTTATGATTACGATCCCCGTAAGTTGACTCAATATAGAGTGTATCTGCTTCAAAAGCATCCTCTGGAGATGGAAGAACAACATCATTTTTATTACCTAAATCTCCACTAAAAACAACACATTTTTCTATCCCACTTTCAATAAAACGAATCTCTACAAAAGCTGAACCCAAAATATGCCCCGCGTTATGAAAAGTAATATTTATATCTTTTTGTAATTTAATTCTTTTTCCATAAGTAGCATAACACTTTTTCATAGTTAAAAATGATTCAACATCTTCTGCTGTATAAAGAGGAGGTTTAACTCTATTTTCCTCCCCTCGTCGTTGTGCTTTTTTAAAATGCAGACGATAATCTTCTTTCATAAGATGTGCACTATCAAGCATTATAACTCTTGCAAGTTCAAGTGTAGGATGAGTTGCTATAATCTGACCTCTAAAACCCTCTTTAAATAAAAGTGGAGAACGACCTACATGATCTAAATGGGCATGAGTAAATACAACATAGTCAATTTCATCTGAACTAAACTCCAATTTTTCACTGTTTTTATCTTCATTTTCACCTTGAAACATTCCACAGTCTATTAATATTTTTATGCCATTATCTAAGCTTAGTAGGTGAGCTGAACCAGTAACAACTTTTGCTGCTCCGAATGATTGTATAAAAGCCATTTCTTTCCCTTTAATTATTTAAATATCTTTTCCGTAACTAATTTTAGTTAAATTCTTATATCGTCTATATATCTCTTGTCCATAATCTTTTAGCAATTCCACTTTACCTCCTGACTAAATTACAGCAGTACATTTAAAGCACCTCCTACCAGCAAGGTAGAGATAATCATTATAGCGATAGCTTTGATTAGATCGCGCGCGCCTAACTCTTTAAACAAAACAACAAAGGTTGCAACACAGGGGAAATACATAGTCAACACTACACTAGCCACAATAAGCTGCCCCATATCAAGCCCAAGTGGCAGTAGCATACCCACAGCTATATCTTTTCTTAGAAAACCTACGATCAATGCAGCAACTGCTTCCTTTGGGAGTCCCAATATGCCGACGATCACAGGAGCAGCCGCCTCGCTGATCCATTCTATAATCCCAAAAACATACAAAATGTTTACAATGAGCACTCCCAGCAGTACAAAGGGGATCGCCTCAGTTAAAAAACTTCGCATCCTCATCCATAATTTCTTTGCTAGGCTACCAAAGTACGGAATTCGATAGGGAGGAATTTCCATAAATGTCTCAGGTATTTCCCCTTTTAGCCCCTTGTTCAGCAAAAAACCCAGTGTAAGCCAGACAACAAAGAGTGTAACAAAATAGATGGCTAACCCCTTGATTCCATATGGTCCCAATAAAGCAAGCACCATGGCAGTTTGCGCCATACATGGCACGGCTATGGCCATTAGGGTTGCTGCAATAAAGCGCTGTTTTTTGGTTTCAAGTATCCTTACACTGAGTGCTCCTGGAACATTGCATCCAAATCCAAGAAGTGTCGGAATAATTGCCAGCCCATGCATTCCAAGCCTATGTAAAATAGTATCTACTAAAGTTGCCAGCCTTGGCAGATAGCCGCTGTCTTCTAAAATACCAAGTACAAGATAGAAAACAAATACATAAGGCAAAACCATAGCAAGTGGGACATACAGGCCTGTCGTAAGCAGACCCATAGATTGTATGTAATCAATCTTCCCCTCTATCAATGTTCCTACTAAAATATCATGGATAAAGCCACTATGTCCAAGCATTGTACTCAAAGCGCTTACTGCAGGAAGATATATCTCAAAAAGAGGATCGAATAGGTAGGCAATCAAATTTTCACCAATAAATCGAACTGTCATAAAAACAAATGCCAGAATTAACATCGTAATTGGAATCCCACTCAGAGGTTTAATACTCATATCCTCTAATTTTTCCAAAAATGTATGTTTTTTGAAAGTGATTTTTTGAACATCCTTAATAATCTTTCCTATTTCACCCCATCGTGTCTCTTCACTATAACTATTTTTATGCGCTTTGACCTCGTGGAGCCTTGAGACTAGACTTTTTATCCCCTCTCCCGTTACAGCAACAACCGGTACTACCGGAACATCAAGATAAGTTTCAAGTTTTTTTGCATCAATTTGAATACCCAAATGGCGTATTTCATCCCAAAAATTAAGTACCACAATAACAGGTATATCTCTTTCTAATAATTGAAGAGTCAGATAAAGATTTCGCTCCAGATTGGTAGCGTCAACCACATTTATAACAAGATCTCCATTTTCCAGCATATTTACAGCGACTTCTTCCGCTTTTGATGTCGGCTCCAGTGAATAGGTTCCAGGCACATCAATCACCTCTACTAGTTGGTCATCAAGTTTCATCTTCCCTTTTTTGAGTTCAATTGTTGTACCGGCATAGTTGGAAATTATAACATTCACACCTGTCAGCCTTGAAAATATGGCTGATTTTCCTACATTTGGATTTCCCATAAGAAGTATTTTCATATCCAAATACCCATCTGCTTTATTCAACTTCTAAAGGTTCTAAGAGAATTTTTTTTGCCATCTTCATACCTATAGTAGCTTCGGTATTGTCAATTTCGATTACAACTGGACCTTGAAAAGGTTGCTGGGTTATTTTCCTAATAGTTTTTCCTACCCTTATGTTTAGAGAGGCAAGTTTTTTTCTAAATTCTTCTCCACCATCCAACCTCTTTATAGTTGCTTTTTTTCCTGATACCAAACTAAATAGTGTTATTTCCATACTTTCCTCTTAAGAGTTGATATACATTAATTATACTACAATAAATATAAGAATATTGAGTTCAAGAATAAAAAATTGACATATAAAAGGAATGGTCACGAATCGATGAAACCTATTTCAGGAAAGAGAATACTGGTATGCGGTAAAGGAGGTAGCGGAAAAAGTACCTTTGTTGCCTTGATGGCAGATGTTCTGCAAAAAAGAGGATACGAGACACTTGTTTTAGACGGTGATGCTTCCAATCCCGAGGGGCTGATCAGACTGATGTTTGGATTGGGAGTCAATAATGAACCTAAGCCACTTCTGGAATTTTTTGGAGGGCTTGATGTTGTTACCTGCCCGGTAGATGACCCTTCGCCGCTTACAAGAATCGATGACTTGGTGCCGGTACCGGAAAAAAGAATAGATATCACCCGGGAGATTCCGTCTGAATACTATATTAAAAAGAAAGGGATTAGCCTGTTCCAGGCAGGGAAAATAGAGGCATATGGCCAAGGTTGTGATGGACCTGTAGAAAAGGTAGTCAGAGATTTTATGGTACAGGGAGAATGGGTAAGCCTCATTGACATGAAAGCGGGAATCGAACATTTCGGAAGAAAGATCCCCGACACTATGGACATGATACTGGTTGTACTGGATCCTACGCTAGAATCTGTTTCCATCGCAAAAAGGATAGAAGATTTTTGCAAGAAAACGAAAATGAAAAACTTTTGGTTGATTTTAAATAAAATCAGTTCGAAAGAGATGGAATCAATGATGATGGAGAAATTGGGAGAGTTGAAAAGCAGAGTTATCGGGTCGGTATCGTATGATTCTGAATTAATACAAAGAGAGCTTTCAGGCGGATCTCTTATTACAGACGATGCACATAAAGATATTGAGCAAATTGTAGATGAATTAGAAAAATCTGTCTTGGATAAAAAATAACATTCAGTAGGAGCACTATAGTATCGGACTGACCCCTATGTTGGGTATCGGTATTCATTCATTCATCGATGGCTTTATTTACTCCATTACCTTTACCCTCAGTATATTTACAGGTGCGCTGGCTGCTACAGGCATGGTGTTACATGAATTTCCTGAAGGTATCATTACCTATCTTTTGCTTCTGCGCGGAGGATTTAGCGAGAAAACAGCGCTGATTCTCGCCTTTTTAGCTGCTGCCTTGACAACGCCTCTTGGAATGCTTGTTTCCTATCCTCTCATTAGCCAGATAGATAAACCATTGCTTGGGATTCTGCTCTCACTCTCTGCGGGTGCACTGATCTATGTCGGTGCGACCCACCTTCTGCCCCAGGCAGAAAAGGAGCATGCAAGATTCAGCTTGATCGCTCTAGGGGCGGGCATCATGGTAGCAATCCTAATCGTTTTATCCAACTAAATGGAATCTGATAGTGACTTTTTTTATCTCGAAATTACTTTGTTTGGAAACCCACAAGAATGTCGGCTAAACCTGTTTATGTAACCTATATCGCCGTTCTTCTGCTCTCATTCCTCTCTGTGTTTACCACACTCATCGATGTTACGCTTGCGATTTATATCGGTAAGAACGAGCGGGCCATTGCACTGGGGATAGGGTTCTCAGCCGGTATCATGCTGCTGATATCATTCTGATAGTGTTTGGTCTTATTCTGCATAATGTGCCGGAGGGATTTGCCATGGCCAACTCCTACATATCTTCACCTTCATTGGGTTTGCTTGTTGCATTGGCGATTGCAATACACAACATCCCTGAAGAATTTGCTATGGCTGTACCGATCGTCATGGTCAAAAAGAAGCGATTTTTATACAGGGCCGCTTTTCTCTCAGGGCTTGCCGAGCCATTTGGGGCGATCATCGGGCTTACCGCGACACACTTATATCATGCTCTCAACCCTTTATTCATGGCCTTTGCCGCCGGTGCTATGGTATTCATTTCTGTGCATGAGTTGCTGCCCATGGCCAAAAGGTATCAATTGTCCCAGAGTGATTGCCGTAAAAAAATGCTCTCAGACTCTAGACATATTTGTGCATTTCTGAATTTACCTTTTACGGGACAACTTTCTCGCATAATAGAGATGCTTATCATATTTCAACTCAAGCAGTTTTCCTTCGTCGATCAGATCAGTGATGATATCCCAATTATTGTCCGCTCTCTCTAAAAATGCCTCTATAGCTTCTTTTCTCATAGGATGCACAGATGTAATACTCAAAATATCTGATTTTACATTGCCAGTAAAAGCAAAATCATCACCTTCATAGCCGATAATCAGTTCTGCATCAATACCATGATCGGTAAATATTTGATATGCCATCGTCAACACCTCTTCTACAGGTGCTTTAACCCACTTCTCGGCTGGCGGTCTGGTAGGAATGGAGATGTAGCTTTTCGTCGGTTCTATTTTTTGTAAAAAAGCTGCTATTTTCTCTAACTCTTCTTTGGAATCATTTACCCCCTCGACAAGCATTGTCTCGGTAGCATAAAAACCTTGAAATTCTGACTTGAAATCGATCATCCCATTTTGAATATCATCAAGTTTCAGACTTTTATTGGCACGATCGATTTTATGCCAGACGTATTCAGTAGCAGCATCGACTTTCAATGAGACCCAGTCCGCTTTGCATAGATCCTTGCGTACATCTTCCCGCCAGATCAATGAAGCATTGGAGATAACAGCGATCTTTATACCAAATTTATGAAGTGCTTCAATCTCGTCACCCAGATACACATCGAGTGCCGGCTCACCATCGGGAACAAAAGCGAGATAATCAATCGTCTCATTTTTCTTTTTTGCCGCTTCTATTCGCATTTTCGTCGACGCGATCAGATCATCTATTGTATAAAAAGATGTTCTTTCAATTTGATTGTGAAG
>JAGGWE010000207.1 GCA_021157665.1 Sulfurimonas sp. | reverse complement strand
GTTCTATATCTTTAATCGTTTTTACAATATCTTTAGATAAATTTTCATATCCATTTTTAGTTACTAAAATATCATCTTCAATTCTTATTCCAATTCCACGATATTTTTCAGGAATACTCATATCATTTTCATCACAATAAATCGCAGGTTCTATTGTTAAAACCATACCCTCATCTAATGGTATCTCTTTAGCTTTTTCATCTTTATATGGGCATTCATCATGAACATCAATCCCCATCCAATGCCCTATTCCATGTGGATAATATTTTTTATGCTCTTTTTTCTTAATAAGTTTTTTTCTCTTACCTTTTAAGATACCAAGTTTAATCATCCCATCACATAACAACTCTTCACTTTTTAACTGAAGTTCACTTCTTTTGGCATGTGGCTTTATCATTTTAATAATTTGAAGTTGAACATCTAAAACCATATTATAAAGCTCTTTTTGTGGCTTTGTAAACTTTCCATTAACTGGTATAGTTCTAGTAATATCACTTGCATAATGCTCATACTCACAACCTGCATCTATAAGGATTAACTTACCATCAACTAACTTTTTATTATTATCAATATAGTGTAAAGTATTAGCAGAGTTTCCACATGCCACAATAGATGTATAAGCATCACTATATGCACCTTTACTTTTAAAAGTATGCTCTATTTTTGCTTGAAGTTGATACTCATTTTTATCTACTTTCTTCATCATCATAGCTCTATGATGTGCTTTTTTTGTAATCTTTATAGCTTTTTTTATTAAGCCTATCTCAGCATCAGATTTTATAAGTCTCATCTTGGCAATACTTAAAGAGATGTTTTTTTGTGTTGGCAAATTTTTAGAATATCTTTTTAAAGTTTTAACTTTTGAGTAATCTAATTTAAAATCAAAATAAAGAACTTTCTTATTTTCTAAACTCTCTTTAAATTTTCCTTCAAACTCATTTGTAGTATAAATTTCATCAACTAAAAATCTTTTTTTAGCTTCAATCTCACCTAATCTTTTACCATTCCATAACTCTTTTTTCTCATCTTTTTTCTCAACAAAAAGTATAGTTTTAAACTTTTTTTTCCACTTAACAAACATCAAACATGAATTTGACTCTTTAAAACCTGAAAGATAATAAAAATTACTATTTTGTCTATAAGGATACTCTGTATCATTGGAGCGAATTTTTGATGAAGCGCTGTAAACTACAGCCACACAGTCACTATCCATACCCTTTACTAAAAAATCTCTTCTTTGTTTATACTCTTTTTCTTTTATCATCTACAAACCTCTCCAAACCAATCAGCACTTTGAGATAAAACATTAGCTAATGCTTTATTTAAACCAATAACTCCACCATCTGCATCTAAACTTAATGTATCAATCTTAGCACTAAATGTTTTAGTGGCAAAAACATGATTTGTTTTAGAATCTATTAAAGTCAAACTAATCAAAACATTAGCATAAGATTTTGAAGAATCAGAATTAAAATACTGCATAAAATCTTCTATATTTATCTCCAATATAAAATCATTTTTACTTCTAGACTTTGATATTTGTACACTTTTAAATATTTTCATCTCTCTAAGTAAAACTAAAAACTCATCCGTAATAGCTCTATTTGGAGTTAAAGACCATTGAGATTTTGAGTAAGCATATTGTTTAGTGTTACCAATACCATAATTCATACTTTGAGACATTAAAGTGTTTGAACTAAAGGCTTGTGCTACTTTTAAAGATTTATCACTACATCCAGAAATATTTAACTTTTTACTTACTATATTTGGGTTTATTCTAAACTCAGACTTAGGTGGAGTAGTTGTAGTACATCCAACAAATAAAATTACGACTAAACTTATTATCAAATATCTCATATTATTCCTCACCTGGACCTTTTTTAGCCTCTTCTTGTTTAAACAGTATATCACCTGGACTTCTCTCATACTGTTCTAATATTGAATCAACTCTTATCATCAACTCTTGCATCTCTAATAAAGTATTATTCATAGTTGGAATAACATCACCTGCAATCTCTTTAACATTAAACTCACCACTTGATACTGCTCTTTTTATCTCATCCATTGAAGCTCTGATCCCAAGGTAACTATTTTGTATAGAGTTAAATGAATTAGCTATTTTATCTTCCCATTGAACACTTTTATCTATAAATTTATCTATATTTGGAGTTAGTTTATTTATTTTGTAAGTTATACTATCTAAATTTTTAGCACTTGATTGAAGATGATTTATAGTTTTATCATCCAAAACTCTCTCTAATTTTTCCATAAAATTAGCCGTTCTATTTAATAAAAATGTAAATTGTTTTTGATTATCATCATTTAAAAGTTTTTCAGTTTGTGTCAGTGTTGATGATAATTTTGTAGATACAGAACCTAAAGATTCTTCAAAGTTTTCAAAAAATGAGGGAACAGTTTTTATTATTGGATACTCTTCACCCTTTTTTAGTTTTAAATTTTTTCCACCATTTGAACCCATACTAAGATTAATGTAACTTAAACCTGTAATCCCCTGTGCAGTTAATTGAGCAACAGTATCCTCTTTAATAGGTGTTGTTTTTAATATAGTTATTAAAACCTCTACTTGTTCTGTGTTTTTTGGGTTTATTTTTAGTTTTG
>JAGGWE010000073.1 GCA_021157665.1 Sulfurimonas sp. | reverse complement strand
TTATATATACATTTTAGTAAAGGAATATTTACTTGAAAGATATAAAAAATAGCACTTCAATAGCCATAGGTGGTTTTGATGGGATGCATATTGGGCATCAACATCTTTTTTCTGCATTGGGTGAGGATGGATGTATTGTTGTTATTGAGACTGGTTATGCAAACCTTACACCTAAAAGAGAGCGAGAAAACTTTTCTCATTATCCTATTATTTATCTAGAGTTAGATGATATTCGTCATTTAGATGGAGAGGGTTTTGTAGCTTTTTTAAATGAAAAATTTCCAAATTTAGAAAAAATAGTAGTTGGTTATGATTTTCATTTTGGGAAAAATCGTAAATATAACTTTGATGATTTAAAAACTCTTTTTAGTGGAGAGGTTCTGGTTGTAAAAGAGGTCTCTTTACATGGTGATTCTGTTCATTCACATAAAATCAGAGCGAAGCTTCAGATTGGTGATATAAAGGGTGCAAATTCATTTTTAGCACATAACTATACTATGAAAGGTAAACATATAAGTGGTCAGGGAATAGGTAAAAAAGAGTTAGTAGCAACAATAAACATAGAAACTAATGGATATTTGACTCCTAAAGAGGGTGTTTATGTAACTTTAACTCGTATAGATGATGATGAACATTACCATCCTTCTGTTTCATTTGTTGGACATCGTGTAACAACTGATGGAAGTTTTGCAATAGAATCACATATACTAGATGGGGAAGTTTTTTGTGATAAAAAGGCCTCTATAAGTTTTGTGGATTTTATAAGAAATAATGAAAAATTTGATAGTTTAGATGAGTTAAAAGTGGCTATAAAAAAAGATATAGCAATAGCAAATAAAGAACTAAAACTTCTGCAATTATAAAAAAAGAGAGAATATGTCAAGAGATTATGAATTAGCACGAGAATACTTAAGTAACGGCGATGTTATGGAGTTTGCATTTGAGCAAAATGAGAAGGATTTTATAGTTGATGAGATTGCTCATGTTAACTATAGAGATAAGGGAAATTTCTTAATTATTCATATTAAAAAAGTTGAGATGACAACTTGGGATATGATAGCTGCTTTTGCAAAGTTTTTAAATATTCCAGCAGAGAAGATAGGTTATGCAGGATTAAAAGATAAACATGCAACTACAACTCAGTATATCTCTGTTGAGGCTAAGTTTGAAAAATTAATTAGAAAATTTAGACATAAGCAGATTAAGATTTTAGGAACAAATAAACATAATCACTCTATTAGAATGGGTGATTTAGCTGGAAACCGTTTTCATATCAAGCTTTATGGTGTTGATAATATTGAGGCTGGTCGTATTGAGAAACTAGCTAGAAAAGCTGGTACACAAGGACTTCCTAACTATTTTGGTTATCAAAGATTTGGAAGAGATGAAGATTCTATCGAACAAGCAAAAAAGATGATAGAGGGTGAACTCCATATCGAAGATGCCAAACTAAAAAAGTTTTTAATCTCGATTTATCAATCTGTGTTTTTTAATGAATGGTTAAAAGAGAGAGTTCTTATGAGTCGTGAGAAAAATGGTGGAAAATATATGCTTCTTGATGGAGATATATATCAAACTTCTGAGGGTAAACTGTTTACTCCAAAAAAGAAACCTACTAAAGACTTTGAAGATGCTAAAGTTATGCCAACAGGACTTTTATGTGGTAGAGATGTTTACCGTTGTCGTGATGAAGCCAGAGAGATTGAAGAAAAATATGATGACCTGTTTCTTTATGAAAAAGGTCTTCGTCGTCCAGCGATTATTTTTCCAAAAGATATAGAATCAAAATATAATAAAGATTTTAATATTTACAGTATCGCTTTTACTCTTCCAAAGGGTTCTTATGCGACAGTATTTTTAGAAAATATTGCAAATAGAAACTTTAAAGCAAAAAAAATTAAAGAAAAATCTAAAAAATAATGATAACTTAAAGCAATTTTGATTATAATTGCGTAAATTTTTAAACTGGGAGTGCATTTATGCCAGATTTGTTTACTTTTTTCGGACTTATCTCACACGATAAGGTTTTTATTTATATGACGCACATGCTGTTATCGGCAGGTTTAGCGTTAGTTCTTGTAAGATCTGCGATGTCAAATCTTCAACTTGTTCCTAAGGGAACTCAAAACCTTATGGAAGCATACATTAATGGTATTCTTCAAATGGGTACTGATGTAATGGGTAAAGAAAATGCTCGTCGTTTTGTTCCACTTATAGCTACTATCGGTCTTTTTGTTGCTATTGCTAACTTAATCGGTATTGTTCCAGGTTTTGAAGCTCCAAGTGCATTTTTAGAGTTTGCTTTAACTTTAGCAATCACTGTATTTGTTTACTATAACTATATTGGTATTAAAGAACAGGGTGTTATTAAATACTTCAAGCACTTTCTTGGTCCAGTTTGGTGGTTATACTGGTTAATGTTCCCAATCGAGATAGTTTCTCACATTTCTCGTTTAGTATCACTTTCTTTCCGTCTTTTTGGAAATGTAAAAGGTGATGATATGTTCTTAATGGTAATCTTAATGCTTGCTCCTTGGTTATTACCAATGATTCCATTTGCACTTCTTACTTTTATGGCACTTTTACAAGCGTTTATCTTTATGATGCTTACAACTGTTTATATCGGTTCTGCAATAGCTGTTGAAGACCACTAGAAACAAATTTTCTTTATGCAAAAAGATATATTCGATAGAATTATAAGCTTTTTGCTCGGAGCATCATGGGCAATAGTCTTTTTTGGTGCTCTTCTTACTTTTAAAATCTTCTCCGTTTTAGGTTTAGGTTTCTCTTTTTTTATAACAATATCTTTTGTCTTAGTTTCATTGTTCTTAATTTTAGCATTAGATGCTTTTTCAATTAATAGACAAAAACTAGTAGAGATAAAAAAACAAACAAAACTTTTAGAAAAAATTTATTCGAAACATACAAAGTGAAATTAATACTATCTAGGATAAAGCAAAAATTAGATAAAATAGATAATTAAATTATTATTTATCTAAGGAAATCTATGTTTGAAGTAGTTATCGGTCTTGAAGTTCATGTACAATTAAACACAAAAACAAAACTTTTTTGCTCGTGTCCTACGAGTTTTAATCATAAACAAAATACAAATATTTGTCCAACTTGTTTGGCTCTTCCTGGTGCTTTACCTGTTTTAAATAAAGAGGTGATTCATAAATCTATTATGCTTGGAACAGCGATAGATGCGACAGTTAATAAAACATCGTTTTTTGATAGAAAATCTTACTTTTATCCAGATTCACCGACAGCTTATCAGATTACTCAGCTCTACACACCGATAGTAGAACATGGTACATTAGAGATTGATTTAGAAGATGGTAGTAAAAAAACTATTAGAATAAATCGTGCTCATATTGAGGCTGATGCTGGAAAAAATAT
>JAGGWE010000077.1 GCA_021157665.1 Sulfurimonas sp. | reverse complement strand
TATTAAAAGTTTAGGAAAATAGTCAATTTGAAATAAAAAATGATTTGCTTTTGTCCATTCTAAACTTTTCTTTGCATAGTCAGCATGACAATATGCATCAGGTATAATTAACGAAATTTCTCCATTTCGTTTAGCAAGTTTAATAGATAATTCTATAAATGGAATGTATAAGTCCCATTTTCCCGATAAAGTCTCAAAGTTATTTGAATTAATAAGATACTCTCTAAACTCTATTGAATTACCTAAACTGTCAGCTCTTACATATGGCGGGTTACCAATAACAACATCAAAAGTATTTTCTTCAAATGGCATATCAAGAAGAGAATTAGCACACTTAATTTTATCAGCAAGTTTAGTAAGCTCCCTACCCTTACTAGCCGTCCTCAACCATAAACTAAGTTTTGCTATCTCTACTGCATCTTCGTTTATATCTACACCGTAAAGATTGTTTTCTAGTATGCTTTTTTCTATCTCATAGTAGGCTGTTATATCTCCCATCACTACTAAATCTTTTTGTAGTGATTTATGCTCGTTTATCAAAAAGTCCAAGGCTTGATTTAAAAATGCTCCACTTCCACATGCCGGGTCTAAGATTTTTAGATTTAAGAGCCAAACTCTGTAAATCTCTAAACTCTCTTTTTGTTTTTGCTCTTTTTTTGTTGGTTTTTTTGGATTTTTTGGTACTAATATCTCTGTGAGTTTTAACTCTTCTCTTTTATCACTACAAAGTTTTCCAAGAGTGTTATCTACTATGTATTTTGTGATGTATTCTGGAGTATAAAAAACTCCATCTTTTTTTCTTTTACTTTTTTTACTATCAAATTTTGTATGATTTATAGAAGCATTTATCTCCTCTAAATCTGTCAAACTCTGCTCAAAGATATGCCCTAAAATATTAACAGATATATCACTCATAAAATCATAATCACTTAATGACTGAGCTTTCATATCAAGAATATTATCATCTATGATTAAACTATCAAGAGTTTCATCTTCTGCGAAAAGTCCACCATTGTATTTAGGGATATTTAGTCTTTCATTTCCTTTGTTTATCGCATCAAAGTAAAGTTTGTAGTAGTCATACATAGCTCTATCGCCAAAGCCATCGTTTTGGTGTCTTTGTCTTATCTCTTTGATGGTATTTGCGGTTAATAAACCTCTATCTTCTGCAAAAAGTATAAATATAATCCTGTCACATAGCTTTTGAGTAAGTCTAAGGAGTTGTGCTTTATCAAGAGTGTTGTTTTTAACTAGGTTTTCAAATAGGTGAGTTCTAAAAGCAGAAAAATCTTTGTAAAGTTTTTTAGATATATCTTGTTCAAAAGTGCTTGATTTATCTTTTAGTTTTAGTGGTAAATCATCTTTTATACTCTCGTAAGACAAAAGCAGATGAAACTTTTTAAACTCATCAAAACCAAGATTAAAAAGTGAAAACTTCTCATAAGCTGTTTTTTTATCTATGTAAAATCTAAGCTCATCAAAGTTGGAGATAATTATATACTTTGAGTTAGAGTGTGAGTTGTGGTAGTTAAAGGCTTGGGATTCTATTTTATCAAGGTTTTTCGTGTCTTGTGCTTTTAATTCTATTATCCCTATAACTTCATTATTTACATAGATAACACCATCAGCTTTTTTAGCGTCTGTTTCATTTTTCTTTTCTCTCTCAAGATTAAAGCTAGTTGGGTTGGTGCTGTCTAGTGTGTAACCTAAGCAGTTCTCAAAAATAAGCTGTAAAAATTCTGTTTGAAATTTCTCTTCTTTAACTTTTTTAATATAATCAAGTTTTTCTAAATACTTTTGATACTCAGCATATCTAAGAGCGACTAAGCCCTCATCTTGTTTAACATTTTTTAAAACTGACTTTTGGAAAATTGACATTTATAACTACCCTGTTAAAATATATTGATTGTATTTTATCTAAATCTAACTTCTTTTAACAAACATCCCGATGAGCCATATGCTTCAACTCACTACATGAAAAACCTGCTTCTTTTCTAGCTTCTGTATTTAAGTTTTTTGGTCTTAAAAAGCCTTGTGGATAGTATTTGTCTATTATTTCAAAATAAATATCTTGACTTACTCCCTCTTTTTCACATGCGAAGTTAAACCAGACATCACCTTTTTTTACATGATCTATCTCTTCATCTAAAATTATCACTAGGTTTTCTATAATTTTTTCTATCATCTCATTTTTTGGAAGTTTTTTAAGTTTTGTGAGTATCATCGGTGTTGCATCTAGTCCGTTTGCTTCTAAGTATCTTGGAACTACTGCCATTCGCTCTAGAAGTGTTTGTGTTTTTTGTGAGGCTTCAAACAAAGAGTTATGCACTTCAACATCCCCATATCTCGCCCCTAATTCATGCAAAAGTTTCTCTAACATATGAAAATGTCTTATCTCATCATCTGCCACCTCTAGCCAATCATCATAATACTTATCTGACATGTGGGAAAATCTATAAGCAGCATCTATCGCTAAATCAATCGCCGAATATTCTATGTGAGCAATAGCATGAAGTAAAACTATTTGCCCCTCTTTTGTTGTAAGGTTTTTTCTTTTTGGGACAACTTGTGGAGCAACTACTTGGCATGTGGGAACATAGGATGGCTCTGAAAACTTTTTAGGTTTATACTCTGATTCAAAAACCACATGCCCAGCTTTATACTGTTCATAAAACTCATTAAATCTTTGTATCTTGGCATGTGGGGATTTTTCTTCTAAAATTAATTCTAACTCTTTATAAAAATTCATAATCTAATCATGCTATAATCACACTAAAAAAGAGGTTATATGAGCATTAAAGTGAGTATTAAAGTAAAACCGATGGGTGTTTACCAAACAAACTGTTACATAGTTACTGCAGATGGAAAAGATTTTATCATTGACCCAGGTGTTGGTGCTACTGAATGGGTTTTACAAAATGTTACAAACCCTGTTGCTATTTTAAATACTCACGGACACTTTGATCATGTTTGGTCAAACGATGAACTACAAAAAAAGCTAAATATTCCACTCTACACACCAAAAGATGATGTGATGATGCTATCAACAAGTTCTTGGATGGAAGAGTTACCACCTTCAACTCCAGATGTAGAAGTTGAACCTAACCAAGAGTTTGATTTTGATGGGGTGAAAGTTAAATTTCATCATTTTCCTGGTCATTGTCCAGGGTGTTCTATGATTGAGATTGGTGATGCTATTTTTAGTGGTGATTTTATCTTTGAAAAATCTATCGGTAGAACAGATTTTCCATACTCTAACCCTCAAGATATGAGAGATTCACTAGAGAGATTTAAAAAACTAGACTTTGACAAAACACTTTATCCAGGGCATGGTTCAACTACAAGCATAAAACAAGAACAGCAATATAGTGACTACTGGATAGAGACTTTATAGTTTTTAGAGGTGCCCTTAAATTATTTCGCTCTCACCACTTGGCTTTATATCTTCTTCATCAATAAGTTTTAATTTTAAAACATGTCTTTCTGTCACAACTGTTTTAAATTCGCCCTCAAAAACTTTTATGTCTAAGACAAAAGCCTCAACATGCACATTTCTTTTTTTACCCTCTTTATGACGAACTCTAGCTACAAAATTCACCTCATCATGAAATTTAACAGGAGATAAAAACTGACAATCACAAGCTACTAAAACAACATTTCTCTCATTTACAGCAACCATTGCAGCATAATCAGCAGCAGAAAATATAAATCCACCATGAATTAAACCTATACTATCAGCAAGCATATCAGGAGTAGTGGTAAGCCTTATTTCAACATAACCTTTTTCTTGAACTATTATTTCACCACTAAAATCACTATTTACCTTCTCATGTGTTTGAAGGTAAACCCTATTTTTATCAACATCTTCTACTATTTCTAAATCTTCTTCTATTATTTCATTTTCATTCTTCACTTTTTATCCTTAATTAATCTCACATAGACTCTAGCTGGTGCAGGATAACCCTCAACCGTTTTTGAACTATCATCTGGATCTAAAAAGTCCTCTAATGACTGCCCTTCAATCCACTCAGTTTTTCTTTGTTCATTTACCTCTGTAACTGAAGTCTCTAAAACCTCAAAACTACTAAATCCAGCTCTTAAACACCAGTTTTTTAAAGCCCCTATCGTAGGTACAAAATAGATATTTGGTATCTTAGAATAAGATGATTTTGGACACAAGCACATCTCACCATCACCCTCTATATAAAAAGTGTCAAGTATAACTTCACCCTTTTTATCAAGCCCTTTAAATAATTGCTTTAACATTGCAACTGGGTCACTTCTATGATAAAGCACACCTAAACAAAAGATAGTATCAAACTTCTCTTCATAAAACTCAACATGCTCAACACCCAAAAGTTCGTAAACTATCTCACTTTTTACAAAATGATTTATAAAATCAAACTGCGTTTTATAAAGTGGCGATGGGTCAAAACCAACTAATGACTTTGGTTTATCCTCTTGCATACGAAAGAGATAATAACCATTGTTACACCCTATATCGACAACTCTTTTATCTTTTAAATTAAAATGTGGACGAAGTAGATTGTATTTTATATTGCTTTGCCACTCTGTATCTATAAAAGTATCAAAAAGTTCAAAAGGACCTTTTCTCCAAGGCATTAAAACCTTGGCACTTTCCTTTATATTATGTGGATATTCTCCACTAATTTTAATCGTATCTCCAATCTCCACATGCCAATCTCCACATGCCAAATTGTCTATCTCTTTACGAAGTGGAACTATATTTTTCCAAGTCATCCATTTTTGTCGCTCTTTTCTTAAATTTTCTAAGTCCATTTTATTCTTTTAATATCAAAATTTTAATATAATTGTATCTAAATTTAGAGACAGGATATTATTTTTATGAGATTAGAGAAAAAAGCTACCGTAGTTTCAACATCAGTTGCAGGAGTGCTTGTTTTGATAAAAATGACAGTTGGAATTTTGAGTGGTTCTATCGCAGTTATGGCATCGGCTATTGATTCTATGCTAGATTTAATTGTTTCGATGTTTAACTACTTCGCACTAAACACTGCTGAAAAAGATCCAGATAACCAGTTTCATTATGGAAGAAGTAAGATAGAGCCACTTGCAGCAGTTATAGAGGGAGTTGTAGTTTCACTCTCAGCTCTTTTCATTCTCTATGAAGCACTTGTGAAAATCTCACATCCTAGAGATACAGCCCACATGCCAGAGTCTATCGCAGTTATGATTGTCTCTTTTATCATTACAGCTTTTTTAGTGTACTTTTTAAACTATGTAGCTAAAAAAACTAAAAATATGGTGATTAAAGCAGATGCTCTTCACTACAAAACAGACCTCTACTCTAACGGTGCAGTTTTAATGGCTCTTGTTCTTATCTCATACACAGCAGAGGAGTTAATCGACCCTGTTTTAGGTATCGGTATCGCTATTTACATGATTTACTCAGCTATCCCTATCATAAAAGAGGGAGTTTTAATGCTTCTTGACGCAGCACTTGAAAGTGAAGATGTTGAAAAAATCATAGAAGTTATAAAAAGTGAACCAGTTGTTACAGACTACCATTTTTTACAAACAAGAGAAGCAGGTTCGAATATTTTCGTATCTGTTCATCTAGTTTTTAATGTAAGTATATCTTTATATGATGCTCACCTAATAGCTGACAAAATAGAAGACAAAATCAAAGCTCTTTTTGAAGACAACAAAACCCATGTACTAATCCACATGGATCCTTATGATGATTCTATTATAAATGGGATAGAGGATGAACACTAAACATATAGAATCAAAAGAAGATGCACAACAAAGGGTTGAACAAATACAACACTTTCAAGCTGAGTTAAAAGCTATTGAAAAAGAAAATATCATCTCCCTTGATAATAATCAACATGCCCTGATAGAGAACTATCACAAAACACTTCTAAAGAAACTTTCATCTAGTTTTGACATAGATAGAGGTAAACATGAGAAACAACTTAGTCTTGGCATGAAGATAGCATCTTTTTTAGCTGCTCTTGGTTTGGCTGCAAGTATCTTTTTTCTATTCTTTGGATTTTGGGGGAGTTTCTCAACAAACGAGCAAATTATAGTTCTTATAATTACTCCACTGATTTTACTCTCCATCACTCTATTTCTATCAAAAAGAGAAACAAATAGCTACTACTCAAAGATAGCCTCTCTTCTTACTTTGAGTTCTTTTATCTTAAACTTAATAATGTTTGGACAAATCTTTAACATCACACCATCACCAAATGCTTTTTTTATATGGGCAGTTTTTGCCACTCTGTTAGCTTATGCCACAGATACTAGATTACTTTTAGGCATGGGAATCATATCTTTTTCACTTTTTGTATCTGCTAAATTTGGAGTTTGGGGAGGTGGTTATTGGATACACTTTGGAGATAGACCTGAAAACTTTTTACCAGTTGCTCTAATCCTCTTTCTAATCTCTTTTATACCACATACCAAATACTCAGGTTTTGGTGTCATCTACCGTGTATTTGCCATGCTTCTGTTCTTTTTACCGGTCTTAATTCTCTCAAACTGGGGAATCATAAGCTACCTTCAGATAGATAAAGACTATATAGAGGTATTTTACCAACTGATTGGTTTTTTATTTAGTGCCTTTGCTATCTATATTGGAATCAAAAAAGGTCTAAATGAAGTTACAAACAGTGGAAATATCTTCTTTACAATTTTCCTATATACAAAATTTTTCGATTGGTGGTGGGATGCGATGCCAAAGTATCTTTTCTTCCTAATCATAGGACTAAGTGCAGTTTTTATCTTAATGCAACTAAAAAGATTTAGAACAAAAATGACAAAAACTATAAGAGGAGAATCATAATGAAATTTTTTAAATCCTCTTTGGGACTTTTTACAATCGCTTTCTTGGTTCTTATAATCACAAATGTAATTGTACTAATAGGTGTAAATTTAAATCGTACCGGAGTACCAACTTCTTCAGTAGTTCTAAGTGAGAGAGAATTAAGACTACCATACTATTCAAATGAAGAAAATAGTGGAATCTCTTTGGGGGTTGTCTTTAGAGTAATAAACAAAGAATATAAAAATAATTACTCATACTACAAAAGCCCATCTTGGTTAGATACTAAGTCACTAAAAGACTTAGGCTTTGATGTAGATAGATGTATAAACTCAAAATATCCAAAAACCACAATAGCAAAAGAGGTTTTTGTAGTACTTGAAAATGATGGACAAGCATATCAAAAATCATTAAAACTAGCTCAAGAATATCTTATAGAAAAAGAGTTGTCATATAATGGAAATAAAAATGATAAACAATTAAAAAATAGCTACGATAAAGCTAAAAAAAGACTCTATAGAGAGAAACTCTCAGAGTCTAGACTGTTTGCTATTGATGCAGGTCTAGAGTATAAAAACCTAAGAAAAAGATATAACAATAATCAAAAATATCTAATAGTAAGAGGACTAGTAAATATACGCTATGATAAAACAAAAAAAACTGTCTCTGGTTATATACAAAACCTAAGCATTCAACAGATACATATCCCTCTTATACATAAAACTCCACTAGATGGATTAAGCAACGATATAGATAAGAAACCAAGGTACGAAGTAAAACTAGATTATGGTTCACGATATGAACCATGGGTAGTATCATTAAGTCTCGTTAATCTATATGAATAGAAAAATCTCAGTTAATTGAACTTGTATAAAGGAGATATAATCAAACCAAAATATAAAATTACACCGTGTCACTTCTGCCGACACACTAAATATTCTATGGCATGTAGAACTTTCACATGCCACAGACGCTTATCTACTTAGCATAAACAACAGCCCTACTCTCACGGATAACATTAACTTTTACATCACCAGGATATTGAACTTTTTCCTCTATCTCTTTAGCAATCTCTCTTGCCATTAAAATAGATTCATCATCATTCACTAAAGTTGCATTAACAATTACACGAACTTCTCGTCCTGCATTTATTGCAAAAGCTTGTTTTACACCAGTATGAGAAGATGCTATCTCCTCTATCTCTGTAACGCGTTTTAAGAAACTCTCAAGCACCTCTCGTCTTGCCCCAGGTCTTGCAGCTGAAAGTGCATCTGCTGCACAGACTGCTCCACACTCAACTGATTCCATCTCTTCTTGTCCATGATGAGCATAAATTGCATTTATAACAACACTATTTTCATTATAACGCTTACAAATCTCAGCACCTAAATCAACATGATTTCCATCATGATCATGAGTTAAAGCCTTACCAATATCATGAAGTAAACCTGCTCTTTTAGCTAAAATTGGATCACCGCCCATCTCAGCTGCCATTATCCCAGCAAGATGAGCAACTTCTAGTGTATGAGCCAAAGCATTTTGCCCATAACTTGCACGGTAACGGAGTTTACCAATTAACTTAACAAGTTCAGGGTGCATAACACCTATCTGCATATCGGCTATCAACTCTTCGCCCTCAGCTAAAATTCCAGCTTCAAACTCATCTGTAACCTTATCAAAAATATTTTCTATCCTTGCAGGTTGAATTCGTCCATCTTCTATTAAAAGTTCAAGAGTTTTAGTAGCAATTGCACGACGATAAAGGTTAAAAGAACTAACTAAAATCGCATTAGGTGTATCATCTATAATAATATCAACACCCAAAAGTGATTCAAGAGCCTTAATATTTCGCCCCTCTTTACCAATAATACGACCTTTTAACTCATCATTATCTAAATGAACTAAATTTGTAAGTCTCTCTTGAGCGAACTCTCCAGCAAACCGACTTGTAGCCTGAGCTAAAATATAGTTAGCTTTTTTCTTACCCTCTTGTTTAGCTTCCTCTTCAAATTTTCTAACTATATGAGCTATCTCTGAACGAGATTTTTCTTCAATCTTTTCAAGTAAGACTTCTTTAGCCTCACCTTGTGTCATACCTGCACTTCTTTCTATAGTATGAAGTGCTTCATCTATTTTATTTTCATATTTTTGTTTTAGTGAATCTAATGATTTTTCATTTCTCTCTAAATCAATTAACTTAGCTTTGATTGTTGTACTATCTTGATAAATCTTTTTTTCTTCATTTTGTTTATATCTTTTAAAGCTTTGCTCTTTTCGTATTACATCATCTTCTCTTTGATGTAAGTCAGCTTTTGCTCTATCTTTAGCACTTTCATACTGCTTAGTAGCCTCTAACTCTATCTCTTTAGATTTTAAGTTTGACTTTTGCAAAAGCAGATGTGCTTCATTTTCTATTACACTTGCTTTTGCTTTTGCTTGTTCAGTATAAATATCAAAATTTGCACTAGTTAATTTTTTTGAGATGAAAAAACCAATGACTCCACTAACAGTGGCGATTGAGCCACCTACTAGAATCTCGTTTAACATCTTTATTTCCTATTTTTTGACTATTTTAGTCTTTGGTGTTAGCAACATATCACATGAAATATCATATGAATCACAAACTTTTTCTTTTGTATAACAAATTTCTGGTTGTATAAAAATAGTATAAGGTTTCTTTTTTAACTTTGCAAAGAAACGATCATACATCCCTTTTCCAAAACCAACTCTTTGTAAATTTGTATCTACCCCAATGGCAGGCACTATAGCTATATCAATTTTATTTATATTTCTTATTGTATTTCCCGCTTCAAAAATACCAAACTTTTTTTTCTTAAGCGGCAATCTAAATGGTACCATCTTAAAACTTTGCTGTTGCATAAATGGAACATAAACATTACTTATTTGTCTCATTTTCAGGAGAGTCTTTCTTATGTCAGCTTCAAAACCTAAAGGATAATAAAATAAAATTGAGCAATTTTTTCTTTTTTTCAACTCTTTCAATAATTTTTGATTTAACATTAAATTTTTATATAACTGATTATGTTTAGGTTGTTGCTTTAGTTTTTTTAAACAATTTTCTCGAAATTTAGCTTTTGTAAGAGTCATATTAAATCTTTATGGATATAATTTCCCATATTTTATCCAAAAATAAAAAAACGAAGGTATTTTAATGTTAAAAAAATCAATTTTAATTACTCTACTTGCAATGACAGTAATATTTCAAGGATGTGGAGATACAAAAAAAGAAGAGGTAAAAGAGGCGAACAAAGTACTCTCTTCAAATGAATTTATACTTACTTCAACAGATAACGAACAATATATTGTAAAAAAAGAGGCAGACGGTTTTGTAGTTGAAAATACAAATGGAAAAGTTGTTATCTTTGATATATTCGCAACTTGGTGTCCACCTTGTCAAGCAAGTGCAATTCACTTAACATCTCTTCAAAAGAAATATAAAGACAATGTAGTTGTAATAGGTATAACAATAGAAGAAAATGTTACAAATGAAAAACTCAAAGAGTTTAAAAAAGAGTATAAAGCAGATTATGTCATAGTAAATTCTAAAAGAAACCGTGCTTTAATTAATGAACTTGCACTAGCATTAAACCTTGGTAAAAGATTTCCAATCCCAATAATGATACTTTATAAAGATGGAAAACTTATAAGCCATTATATCGGTGAAGTTCAAGAAGAGTTTGTTCAAAGCGATATAAAAAGAGCGTTACACCTATAATGTTTGGATTTATAAAAAAATCACTTAGTAAAACTATTGAGGCTATTAAGACTGTAGCACCAAAGAAAAAAATTAGTTTTACAAAAGATGAACTTGAAGATATTTTACTAGAAGCTGATGTTGAGTATGATCTAGTTGAAATTATAATCAAGCAAACTTATCAAGAAAAAATCACAAGAGAGATTTTACGCTCAAAACTTTTAGCAACTCTTGCCTACACAACTTATAAAGAGCCTGAATATACTGCTCCTTTTGTTGAGTTAATAGTTGGAGTAAATGGTGCAGGAAAAACCACAACTATCTCAAAACTTGCTCAAAAATACAAAAACGAGGGTAAAAAAGTGATTTTAGGTGCGGGAGATACTTTCCGTGCTGCAGCGATAGAACAACTTACACTTTGGTCTGAAAAACTAGATATTCCCATAGTATCTTCAAAACAAGGACATGATTCTTCGGCAGTTGCGTATGACACGATAGACTCTGCAAAATCAAAAGGTTATGACAATGTTATCATCGATACAGCAGGAAGATTACACACTCAAACTAACCTAGCAAATGAACTTATAAAAATTAACCGAATTTGTAACAAGGCACATGCTGGATCTCCACATAGAACTATCTTAATCCTAGATGGAACACAAGGAAACTCAGCAATAGCACAAGCAAAAGCATTTAACGAAATGATAGGAATAGACGGTATCATCATCACAAAACTTGATGGAACAGCAAAAGGTGGTAGTGTATTTAGCATCGCTTATGCCCTTGAACTGCCTATTCTTTACATAGGAACAGGAGAACAACCAGAAGACTTAATAGTATTTGACAAATATGAATTTGTTGATGGTCTTCTTGATGCACTTTTTATAGAAGAATAAACTACAATTTTT
>JAGGWE010000212.1 GCA_021157665.1 Sulfurimonas sp. | reverse complement strand
TATAGATGGTTTAGGTGATTTGAGAATTATTTTTTTTATTTCATTAAAGATTCTTTCTTGTGGTAATTCATCTAAAACATTATCATCACACATTTTTTTACAGATTTTAAAAAGTTTTTTATCTATGTTTAATTTAAATCTACTGTAAAATCCAACGGCTCTAAAAACTCGTAGAGGGTCTTGTATAAATTTTTCTATATTTACAGCTTTTAAAGTCTTGTTTTTTAAATCACTTAAGCCATTAAAAGGGTCTAAAATTTTTTTTGATATTACATCATAACCTATTGCATTGATTGTAAAATCTCTTCTTGAACTTGCAGTTTTAAAATCTAAATTTTGATTTATAATAATATCAAATCCACGATGTCCAGATGAAATTTTATTGTCTATTCTAGGTAGTGAAAAATCTATTTCTTGATTTTTTAGTGATAATTTACAAACACCAAAACTTTTCCCAACACTATTTACTTCTCCGAACTCTTCTAAAATTTTCTCTAATTGTTCAAATGAGTTTATTCCATAAAGTTCAATATCAATATCTTTGGAACTAATATTTAGTAAATAATCTCTAATATATCCACCAACTATTATTGGTTTTATCTTATTTTCATTTAGTTTATCGAATATTATTTGTAAATAATTTGGATATTCAAAGTTAATTTCATTTTTCATATGATTATAATCTTTATTTTATTTATATTATATGTAATTTATTCTTTGAGTAATAAAAAAATCAATAATCTAAATTATTTACTCATTAAGTTATATAATTTATAAGTATATCACGATTGTAATCAATTTATAATTTTTATTTGGGTATAATCGCGAAAATTTTCCAAAATATAAAGGAAACCCTAATATGCAAAAAATTAGAAATATCGCCGTAATCGCACATGTTGACCACGGTAAAACAACACTTGTAGATGGTTTACTAGAGCAATCTGGTACATTTGGTGATCATGAACAACATGATGAAAGAGCTATGGATAGTAATGATTTAGAAAAAGAGAGAGGAATCACTATTCTTTCTAAAAATACAGCTATTAGATATAAAGATCATAAGATTAACATTATTGATACTCCGGGTCACGCTGACTTTGGTGGAGAGGTTGAGCGTGTTCTTAAGATGGTTGATGGTGTTTTAGTTCTTGTTGATGCTTATGAGGGTGTTATGCCTCAAACTAAGTTTGTTGTTAAGAAGATGTTAGCGCTTGGTAAGAAACCAATCGTTGTTATCAACAAGATAGACAAAGATTCTGCTGATCCAGATAGAGTTGTTGATGAGATGTTTGACCTGTTTGCAGATATGGATGCAACTGATGATCAACAAGATTTCCCAATCATCTATGCAGCAGCAAGAGATGGTATAGCTAAGATGGATATGGCTGACCCTGATGGTGACTTCGGATGTATCTTTGAAGCTATCATCAATGATGTACCAGAGCCAGAGGGAGATGCAGCAAACCCACTTCAAGCACAAGTTTTCACACTTGATTATGATAACTATGTTGGTAAAATTGGTATTTCTCGTATTTTCAATGGTACAGTTAACAAGGGTGATAACATCATGTTAGCAAAAGCTGGTGGTGAAATGGTTAAGGGGAAAATCTCTAAACTAATTGGTTTCCATGGTCTTAATCGTATGGAGATTGATCAAGCTGAAGCTGGTGACATTGTTGCGTTTGCAGGAATGGAAACTGTTGATGTTGGTGATACTGTTGCTGATCCTCTTAATCCTGTTGCACTAGATCCTATGCATATTGAAGAACCAACACTAACAGTTGTGTTTGCTGTTAATGATTCTCCCTTAGCTGGAAAAGAGGGTAAACATGTAACTTCTAACAAACTTCGTGAAAGACTTGAGTCTGAAATGGTAACAAATGTTGCTATGAGACTTGAGACTGTTGGCGAAGGTAAGTTCAAAGTTTCAGGTCGTGGTGAACTTCAGATTACTATTCTTGCTGAAAATATGCGTCGTCAAGATTATGAGTTCTCAATCTCAAGACCAGAAGTTATTGTTAAAGAGATAGAGGGTGTTAAGTGTGAGCCTTATGAGCATTTAGTTATCGATGTTCCTGAAGAACTTAGTGGTGGTGTTATTGAGCGTCTTGGTAAGAGAAAAGCTGAGATGAAATCAATGCTACCAATGGGTTCAGGTTTCCAAAGAATTGAGTTTGAAATTCCAGCTCGTGCATTAATCGGTTTCCGTGGTCAGTTTCTAACAGATACTAAGGGTGAAGGTGTTATGAATCATTCTTTCTTAGACTTCCGTCCATTTACTGGTGCTGTTGAGTCAAGAAGTTATGGTGCGTTAGTTTCAATGACTCCTGGTTCTACTCTTGCATTCTCACTATTTAGTATTCAAGATAGAGGTGTACTTTTCATCGGTGTTCAGACTGAAGTTTATGAGGGTATGATTATTGGAGAGCATTCTCGTTCAAACGACTTAGTTGTTAACCCTATTAAAGGTAAAGCTCAGTCAAATGTTCGTTCAAGTGGAGCTGATGAGGCTGTTAAACTTGTGCCATTTAGAAATATGTCACTAGAAAGAGCATTAGAGTGGATTGAAGATGATGAGTTACTTGAAGTTACTCCTAAAACTATCCGTATTCGTAAAAAATATTTAACTGAAAATGAGAGAAAAAGATACTCTCGTGGAAGTAAAAAAGACTAATTAAATTTTTAAGTTTCCACATGCCATGGCATGTGGAAATTATCTCCCCCTAAATAAAAATCAATTATTATAAATATGTTATACTTTGTTTAAGATAACAAAATAAGGATAAGTAATGGAAGATATGATATACCCAGCCTCTTTGATTGTAATTGCTTTATTGGTATTTATTTTATACCAGAACAATAATTCAAAATTAGCTTTATTGATGTTAGCAATTGGTGTCTATATTGTATATTCTCATGAGACAGGAAATACAGCAACAGATTTTAAAAATGACATGGTAAAGTCTATTAATGAGGGTGCTGAAGATTTTACAAAATCTTATGATATTGAAGGATATGACGCAAATAAAGCAAAAGATGCTGTAAAATAGTCAGTAATTTTTTATAAACTCTGTAATTCTAGTATCAAGCCAGTATTTAGGTTTAAAAATTGTTCCACCAATAAAGCCAACATGACCACCGTGTTTATATAGTTCAAAAGTTATTTTTGAAGATAACTCCTCATTTGATGGTAAAATATCTGTATTCATAAATGGATCGTCACTTGAATGTATGATGAGAGTAGGAGTGTTAATATCTTTTAAAAACTGCTTTGAACTACACTTTTCATAATAATCACAAGCAGATTTAAAACCATGAATGGGGGCTGTATAAATTCTATCAAACTCCCAAAATGTTTTTATATTTTTTATATTTTTTTCATCAAAATTTAGAAGAGATTTCATATCATGTTGGGAATATTTTTTAACTAATGAACTTTTTAAATCTTTAATAAGATGAGCCTGATAGATTTTAGAAAAACCACTATTTATAACATTTGCACAAATATCTAATTGTATTGGAGCAGAGACCGATACTGCACCATTAAGTAATGAGTTTTTACCCATTTCCCCTAAGAGTTTTAAAAGCATATTCCCACCAAGTGAATAACCAACAGCAGATATTTTGGCATGTGGAAATCTTTTTTTAAGTGATTTTATAAAATAAAATGCATCTTCAGTTTCACCACTATGATATGAGCGAGGTAAGTTATTCATCACTCCAGAACAAGATCTAAAATGCATAAGGACAGAGTTAAAACCAGCACTTGATAGTTCTTTCATAACTCCTTGAATATATGGGGATTTGTAAGAACCAGCTAAACCATGAAATAAAATAACAATAGGAGTTTTTGGATTAGGATTACTTGTTTTATGCCAATGAGCCTCTAAAAAATCACCATCTTCAAGAGTGAAATTTTCTATCTCTATTTTAGGTTGAGAGATTTTTCGAAAAAAAGATGAGTAGAGTGTTTGAATATGTCTATTTTTCATACCAAGTGCTGGTTTGAATTTTTCACTCAAAAATAATCCTTTTTGTTTTGTGTATCTTATCAGATTTTTATATAGAGATGGATATAATCATAAACATAAATAAATTGGAGCCACTAAAATGAATAGAAAAAAAATATATAATCCAGACTCAAAAGAAGATGTAAATGGTAGAAGAATTTTTGGTGGTGATCCAACAGGTATTTTTGAGTTAAATAATATTAAATATCAATGGGCATATAATCTTTGGGAAGTGATGTTAAACAACACTTGGTTTCCAAAAGAGGTAGATATGACACAAGATGTTAAGGATTATAAAATTCTTACAGAAGCTGAAAAAATAGCTTATGATAAAACACTTTCACAACTTATCTTTATGGATTCACTTCAAACTAATAATCTTATAGACAATGTAAATCCTTATGTAACTGCTCCAGAAATCAACCTTATTTTGGTTCGTCAATCTTTTGAAGAAGCCCTTCATTCACAATCTTATGCTGTTATGGTTGATTCTATCTCAACAAATACTGAAGAGATTTATGAACTTTGGCGTACAGATATGATGTTAAAAGGTAAAAATGATGCAATTGCAGCTGTTTACCAAGAACTAGCAGAAAATCCAAGTGAACATAATTTTGTAAAAGCATGTTTTGCTAATCAAATTTTAGAGGGTATATATTTTTATAGTGGTTTTACTTATCTTTATACTCTTGCTCGTTCTGGAAAAATGTTAGGTTCTGCACAGATGATTAGATTTATTCAAAGAGATGAAGTTACTCACCTTATACTTTTTCAAAATCTTATAAATACTCTTAGAAAAGAGAGACCAGACCTTTTTACTGATAAGTTAAAAGCAGAGGTTGTAGAGATGTTTAAAAAAGCTGTTAAACTTGAAGCTGATTGGGGTAAATATATCACTCAAGGTCAGATTTTAGGTTTAACTGATGATATTGTTGAACAATATATTCAATTTTTAGCAGATGATAGACTTTCCGCTGTTGGTTTTGATAAGCTTTATAATGTTGAAAATCCAATTAAATGGGTTGATGATTTTGCTAAGTTTAATGATCAAAAAACAAATTTCTTTGAGGGAACTGTTACTAACTATTCAAAAGGTAGTATAAGTTTTGATGATGACTGGTAGAGAGAAGGAGTACAAACTCTGCTCTCTCCTTTTTGAGACTACACCAGACTATAACACTAACTTACAAACACTGCTAACACTTATAAAACAAACACAAAACTACTCTCTTGTAGTTGCTCCTGAAGTATGTTTAACTGCCTATGATTATGATAATTTTGATAAGGTTTTAGCCTTTTCTCCACATGCCATAGAAGAGATAAAAAAAGTTTCGTACAAGAAGATAATTATTTTAACAATTATAGAAAAAAGAGATGATAAAGTTTTTAACTTTGCTAAAGTTTTTCATAATGGTGAAGTTGTTTATGAGAGAGCGAAAGCGAGATTGTTTCGTTTTGCTGATGAGCATAAATATATGTCAGAAGGAAAAGATGAAAATATTAAAATTATTGAGATCGATGGGATTAAGATAGCTATTTTTATATGTTTTGAACTTCGTTTTAAAGAGTTATGGCACAAATCAGAGGGTGCAGATGTGATTGCTGTTCCCTCTTACTGGGGTGTTATTAGGACTGAGCATTTTAAAACTTTAACTCAAGCTTTAGCTATTATGAATCAATGTTTCGTAGTTGCAAGTGATTCAATGGATGAAGAGTGTACAAAGATGAGTGGGATTATTAATCCTCAAGGGGAAGTACAACGAAATGGGAATAAGCCTTGCTTAGAGATGCCATACAGTAAAAAAGAGATTAGTCTTATGAGACGATATATGGATGTTGGAATTGGATAGAATAAAAGCGACAAAAACAGCAAGAATGGCAGAAGAGTGCAATAAGATTTTTGAACTGTCAGATGAGATAAAAGAGGCAATAGCAAACACTGATAGAGAAGCTTTTGTTCCTATGGGATTTAGACACAATGCTTATAAACTTGATGCCCTTCCTTTATCTGCTGCTCAGTGGATAAGTTCCCCTTTAACGGTTGCAAAAATGACAGAGTATCTTATCCCTAGAGGTGCAGATAGAGTTTTAGAAGTTGGATGTGGAAGTGGTTATCAAGCAGCTGTTCTTTCACACCTTTTTCGTGGAGTTTTTACTATTGAGCGAATAGAATCACTTTGTCTTGAAGCAAAAGCAAGATTTAGAAAGCTTGATATAAATAATATTCATGTAAGAACAGATGATGGACAAAAAGGTTGGATTCAGTATGCTCCTTATGATAGGATTTTATTTTCAGCAACTGCTAAAGAGATACCAAATAAACTATTTGAACAGTTAGCCGATGGTGGAATTTTAATAGCACCGCTTCAAAAAGGCTCAAAGCAAGTTATAACAAAGTTTACAAAAATAGGTGATAGAATTAGAGAAGAAGAGTTAGAAGATTGTGATTTTGTTCCTATTTTAGATGGTGTACAAAAATAATAATTAAAAGGTAGAAGTTATGGAAAATGTTTATGGTATTAAGTATAATAAACCAGAAGTAGTTTTACTTCAAGATACAGGTATTGGAGTGGCAGAAGCAGCAGCAAGAACTTGTTATGATTCATTTGAAAATAGTGAAAATGAAGTTATTCAAAATATTCAAAGCCACATGCCAGATTCAGATATGTGTAACTCTATAAACTCTATAGAAGATTCAAACTTGCTTGATGATTTAGCTTGGACATATTTCCATCACTCTATTTTAGAACATGCAAATCTTAGTTTTTTAGTTCGTGGAACTTCTCGTGGTGTTTTACAAGAACATGCTCGTCATCGTATTCAAGCTATCTCTGTAAGAAGTACCCGTTATACTATGAGTTCTGTTATAAATGCTTTTGTAGCTTCAAAAGAGGCAGAAGATAAAGAGTTTTTTATCTCCAAAGTTTTAAGTTTTGATATGTTTGTAATTTCTGATGTAGATTATAATAGGATTGAGATTTCTGCGATTTATGATAAGTTAGATTATCAAAGAAAAATTGTAGATGATTTTTACTCTATCGCAGTTGCAAAATCTTCAATCCCTTTTATAGAACAATATAAGCAAGATGCTGAAGCTCTTTTTAAAGCCTTACAAAATGGAAAGAAAAAAAGAAATGTTGGGGATGCTTTTAAGCATATTATTTCTGATAATGTAAAAGTAGATATGGTTGTAACATTTAATCTTAGAAGTCTTAAAAATTATTTTACACTTAGAGATAGTGGTGCTGCATATTTTCAAATAAGATGGTTGGCTCAGGAGATGATGAGAGTTACCCCATCAAAATATTTGGATTTAATAATTAAAAAGAAAGATTAATCTTCTTTCTTTTTGATTGGTTTTATACTAATTCTTTTACCAGTTAGTTTTGGTGCTTTAGCTCTAGGAGTTCCATCATGACGGTGGTTTCTATCTCCACTTTTACCAGAAAAAATAGCTTTTCCACTTTCATCTTTTCCTAAAAATTTATTCTCTTTTCTCTCTTTCTTTTCCCAAGGCTTTCGGTCACCTTTGTTGTCATTAGAGTAAGGTTTCTTATCCTTGTTTTCCCAAGGTTTACTCTCACCTCTATCATCCTTTGAATAAGGCTTTTTATCTTTATATTCTCTTTTTGGTTTTTCTTCACCACGAGATAAAAACTCTTTTTTTCTATCTTCTCTTGGATTAGCATCTTTTCTTGTTGGTTGTGCTACTTTTTCTTCTCTAACTTCAGAAAAGCCTTCTACATTTTCTTGCATAATAGTTCGACCAATAAGTCTTTCAATAGGATGAATAACTCTCTCTTCACTAGGATTTACAAGGATAAGAGCAAAGGTGTCAGTTCTTGAGATTCTGTCTATATATTTACTTGCTTTAGACGGTAAATCATAACTAATCATCATCTCACATCTTAACTCTTTGTTGGCTGTTAGCTCTTCATCACTGACAATGGTTACATTATCTTGTGCACTTGTAATATCCGTTTTTCTAGAGGTTACAACAATGATTTTTTTATCACTATTTTTCTCAAGTAAGAATCTTAAAAGTGCCCCTTTTTTATCATCTTTACATGGATGAACACGATGATTGTGTCTTTTTAAAGTAGGAGTAGGGTTTGACATAAGAATCCTTGGGTTAAGCAAGAGGGTAAATATAATCTCATAACTAACAACATTTAAAAGGTTTAGATTCAAGGCAAACTTTTATTAGCGATACTAGTATCGTTGATGAAAGTTTAACGAAGGAGATGAGCCTTTTAAATGCTGCCCTTCGGGTGAAAAGATAAGATACAACCTACTTCGTTGAAAATCCTTGAAGCTACCAGTAGCTCCTGCGAACTTTCGCCTTGCATTTTATATCTTCTCTTTTCATTAGTTGTGAGATTATATTTACCCTCTTGCTTATTAATGGTGGAATTATATCCTTTATATGCTAAAATTCGCCTACTAAAAGGAATTTAATGTCATTTAAAAATTTAGGTCTATGTGACCAACTTCTACGAGCAGTAAAAGAGCAGGGTTATGATGAGCCAACACCTATTCAAAAAGAGGCTATCCCAGTAATACTTAATAAAAGAGATATTTTAGCTGGTGCACAAACAGGAACGGGTAAAACTGCTGGTTTTACACTTCCAATGTTAGAACTTTTACATAAACACAAACCTGAAAAAGGTAAACATCATGTAAGAGCCTTGATACTTACTCCAACAAGAGAGTTAGCTTCTCAGGTACAAGAGAGTGTTGAACTGTATGGTAAATTTTTACCGTTTAAATCTTGTGTTATTTTTGGAGGGGTAAAGATAAATCCTCAAATCACAGCACTTAAAAAGGGGATGGATATAGTTGTAGCAACTCCGGGTAGATTACTTGATCATATTTCTCAAAGAACAATCGACCTTTCTAAAGTTGATTTTTTGATTTTAGATGAAGCAGATAGAATGTTAGATATGGGTTTTATAAACGATATAAAAAAAGTTTTAGCAGTTCTTCCTAAACAAAAACAAACCCTTCTTTTTTCTGCAACTTTCTCAAATGAGATTAAAAAGCTTACAGACTCACTTTTAAATTCACCAGTTTTAATCGAAGTAGCAAGAAGAAATCAGTCATCTGAACAGATAAAACAGGTTATTCATCCAGTTGATAAAGAGAGAAAAAGAGAACTTTTAACAAAACTAATTAATGATGGAAACTGGCAACAAGTTTTAGTTTTTACAAGAACAAAACATGGAGCAAACCGTTTATCTGGACAGCTTGATAAAGATGGAATTACATCTGCTGCAATACATGGAAATAAAAGCCAAAATGCAAGAACAAAAGCATTGGCTGATTTTAAAGCAGGGAAAATTAGAGTTCTAGTTGCAACAGATATTGCAGCTAGAGGGATAGATATTGACCAGCTTCCACATGTTGTGAATTATGAACTTCCAAATGTACCAGAGGATTATGTTCATCGTATTGGTAGAACTGGTCGTGCTGGAAATAATGGTGAGGCTATGAGTCTTGTTTGTGTAGATGAAAATGAGTTTTTAGCAAATATTGAGAAACTTATAAAAAAAGATATTCACAAGTTCATTGTAAAAGGTTTCGCACCTGATCCAAGTATAAAAGCTGAACCTATATCAATGGGTGGTGGTGGACGAGGTAGAGGTGGAAACTCTCGCAACAGAAATAATAACAACAAGCCAAGAAATGGTGGAAACAGAAGTAACAACTCTTCTCGTGGTAGAAGATAAATTAGATTAAGGGATAAAAAATGAGTAGTGTATGTGAATTATGTGGAAGTAGTGAAGGTGTAAGTGAATTTAGTGTTAGTGGAAGAGATGATGCAAATGTAGTTCTTTGTTCAACTTGTAAAACTCAAATTGAGAGTGGCGAATTGGATGAAAATCACTTTAACTGTTTAAATGATAGCATGTGGAGTGAAAACTCTGCTGTAAAGGTTTTGACTTTTAGACTGCTAAATCAACTTGGTCGTCAAGATTTAGTTGATATGATGTACCTTGAAG
>JAGGWE010000227.1 GCA_021157665.1 Sulfurimonas sp. | reverse complement strand
TTATGATGGATAAGGTTGGTATTTTTAGAAATGGAGACGACTTAAAAGAGGCAGTTGATGAACTCGAAGAGTTACTAAAAAGAAGTAAAAATATAGAAGTTTTTCGTTCAAAATCTCGTGCAGCTAATCCTGCTTTAGTTAATGCATATAGAACTCAAAGAATGATAAAAGTAGCTTTAACTTGTGCTTTGGGTGCATATTTGAGAAAAGAGAGTAGGGGTGCTCATTCACGAGAAGATTTTTTAAAGCGTGATGATGAAAATTGGTTAAAAAGAACGATAACTTCTTGGCCAGATGAAAACCAAACTATGCCAAGTGTAAGTTATGAAGAGATAAATATAACTACAATGGAGATGCCACCTGGATTTCGTGGATATGGAAAAGATTTAACTAACCATCATCCAATGACAAAAGTTAGACAAGATAGTGTTGATACAGTGGTAGAAAAACTTAAAGCTGAGGGTAAAAATAGATTTGAGATTCAAGATGCTTTGATGCCTTTTATGGATAAATTACCAAAAAAATATCGTGGAATAAATGAAAGATTAGGAGAAAATGTATGAGTAAAGAGAAAACTCCAAGAATTTTAAAAATAGGGATTTTGAGATTTGATCCACATGATCCAGATGATGTTCCTCACATGGAGGTTTTTGAAGTTGAAGAGTCTGATGGGATGACACTCTATATAGTGTTAAATGAGATAAGAGAGCATCATGATAATTCATTGAAGTTTGATTTTGTTTGTCGTGCTGGGATTTGTGGAAGTTGTTCTATGCTTGTAAATGGTCGTCCAACTTTAGCTTGTCGTACTCTTACTTCAAAGTTAGATGAAAATATCACTCTTGCACCTCTTCCTCTTTTTGAGCTTATTGGAGATTTATCTATTTATACTGGAAAATGGATGCGTTACTTAAATGAGCATCTTGAAACTTGGATACATGATAAAGAGAATGAATTAGAAGTAGATAAATTAGAAGAAAAAATGGAACCAGAGTTAGCAGATGAGATCTATGAGTTAGATAGATGTGTTGAATGTGGTTGTTGTGTGGCTGGTTGTGGTACAATTCAGATGAGACCAGAGTTTGTGGGGGCTGTTGGGCTTAATAAGATAGCAAGGTATCACTTAGATCCTAGAGATAAGCGGACAAATGCAGAGTATTATGAACTTATTGGTGATGAAGATGGTGTTTTTGGTTGTATGACACTTTTAGGTTGTGAAGATGTTTGTCCCAAAGATTTACCTTTACAGAGTAAAATAGCATATCTAAGAAGAATGATGGTAAGACACTCATTTAGTGCATAAAATAAATTAAACAAGAAAAAAGGAAATAATAGAATGTCAATAGTAGAAACGGAAATAAAAAAATTTGAGAATGGTAATTGTGCAGAAAATAAAGTATTTTATCAAGCGATGGAAGAGGTAATCCGTTCAATAGCACCACTTTTTGAATCAGATGATAGATATAAAAGATATGCAGTTTTAGAAAGACTTGTTGTTCCAGATAGGATTTTTAAGTTTAAAGTTACATGGATGGATGATGAGCAAAATATTCAGGTAAATACAGGTTATAGAGTTCAGTTTAACAATGCACTTGGACCATATAAAGGTGGGCTTCGTTTTCATCCATCTGTAAATGAGGGTATTTTGAAATTTTTAGGTTTTGAGCAAATTCTTAAAAATGCACTTACTGGTTTACCTATCGGTGGAGCTAAAGGTGGTAGTGATTTCAATCCTAAAGGTAAAAGTGATTTTGAAATTATGAAGTTTTGTTCAGCTTTTATGACTGAACTTCATAAATATATAGGTCCTCGTATAGATATTCCTGCTGGAGATATTGGTGTGGGAGCAAGAGAGATTGGTTATCTTTTTGGGGAATATAAAAAGATTACTTCAACTTATGAGGGTGTTTTAACTGGTAAACCATTTATGTTTGGTGGTTCATTAATGCGTCCAGAAGCAACAGGTTATGGTACTGTGTATTTTACTGAGACTATGTTAGAGATGGAGGGTAAAGAGTCATTAGAGGGTAAGATTTGTACAGTAAGTGGTGCTGGAAATGTTGCTCTTCATACGATAGAAAAACTTCAGCATCTTGGTGCTATACCAGTTACTTGTACTGATTCAAAAGGTACTATTTATGATCCTCGTGGAGTTGACTTAGATTTATTAAAAGAGTTAAAATTAGAAAAAAGAGTTTCACTTGAGGAGTATATAAATTCACATCAAGAAGCTACTTATATCCCAGTATCAGAGTATCCCGAAGGTGCTCATGCTGTTTGGAGTATAGAGTGTTATGCAGCATTTCCTTGTGCTACACAAAATGAACTCACTGAAATAGATGCTCAAAGTTTAATAGCTAATGGTTGCATAAGTGTAAGTGAGGGAGCAAATATGCCATCAACACCAGAAGCTATAGATATATTTTTGAATAATAAAATTTGTTTTGCTCCTGCAAAAGCAGCTAATGCTGGTGGTGTTGCAGTTAGTGAGTTTGAGATGGCACAAAATGCTGCGATGAGTCACTGGACTTTTGAAGAGGTTGATGAAAGATTAAAAACAACAATGCAACAGATTTGTAAAAGGGTTGCACTTACAGCAAAAGATTATGGGGTTGAGGGTAACTATGTTGATGGTGCAAATATAGCAGGATTTAAAAGAGTTGCTGATGCTATGATTGCTGAAGGGATTTAAGGAGTTACTATTAAAAAGTTTTTAATTTTATTTATATTTATTTTTGTTTCTTTATTGCAATCAGATGCTAAATATGATTCTTTTATAATTAAACAGTTAGAGTATGCATATGCTGTAAATGATAACAATATAACTCAAAGTGCAATTAAAGATATTTTAATTGCACAAAAAAATAGTTATAGCGATGCTCTTGAAGAGATGATGAGTGAAAAAAATAGATATATTAATACAGAAAATATGTATGAAGATAAGATATTTGCACTCAATAAAATAATTAAAATAAATAAAAGAGCTGGTAATGGTTTCGCAGTTTTAAGAGATGAAGTGCAGGTTAAATCTTATATATTGTTAAATAATCAAAATAGAATGATAAGAGATATTTTATTGTCTCTTGATGATTCAGATAGCATAAAGTTTAAAAAAGATTTAAATAATATAATCATTAAAAATCAAACTGATAATCAATTACTTATGAATATTGATTATCAGTCAAAACTTGAAATTGATGTAATCTCAAAAACATTAGATAAGGCTAAGAAAAATATTAAAGAATTTTATGCCTTAATAGATATAAACCAAGATATTGTAAGTTATTTATATCTATCAGAAAATAGAATTTATCGTTTAAATAAATATTCAAAATATAATCTTATTAGTGTTGTTATTTTCATTAAAAATACAAAAATAGCTACAATAATTGATTCAATGATAGAGCCATATGGTTTAGATATTGTTAAATTATTGATAATTCTATTTTTAATATTTATTATATATATTATTAGAACATTTGTACTCTCCTTGTTAGAAGCTTATATAATAAAAATTGAAGCACTTGCTAAATATGCAAAAGATATTTTAAGAGTTATTAGAAAACCTTTAGAACTTTTAATTTTAATTATAAATATGAATATGATTACATATATAT
>JAGGWE010000061.1 GCA_021157665.1 Sulfurimonas sp. | reverse complement strand
TTAGCATTAAGAGTAGTAAAACTAAACACCATAAGAAGTGCAAGTAATTTTAAAACAAATATTTTCATTTAATTATCCTATTACTGCTACGACTTGACCTTCCACTACCTTGTCGTTTGTTGCGACATTGATAGATTTAACCACACCACCTTTAGGTGCAACAACATCAATCTCCATTTTCATAGATTCCAAAATCATAATTACATCACCTTCGTTTACACTTTGACCTGGATTAGCAACAATTTTCCAAACACTACCTGGTAAAAGTGCTTTAATAGTAGTATCATTACCTGAAGCTACTGGAGCTGCTGATGGTGCAGTGCTTGCACTCTCTCCATTTACTGCTGTAACTTGAATATCTGCATCACCTTCGGCAACTTGAACACTAAACTTTTGACCATCAACAACTACTGTATAATTTCCACTACCCATATTTCCACTTCCTTCACAATCATTTTTCATCTCTGAGATTTTTCTAATATTTAATTCACCTTTTCCTAAAAGAAAAGCGATACCTTTTTCTTGACATGCTGCTGCAATAAAAATATTTTCTTCTGTAATCTCTAAATCAACTTTTTTAAGTTCATCTATAGCATATTGAAGAGATTTTTTCTCATCGGCATTTGCAATATCAATAGCATTTTCAGTTGTAGGCTCTAATCCTAACTTTTCTGAAGCAATTTTTACAATCTCTGGATCTGGTGCAACTGGAGTCTTACCAAAATAACCAAGAACCATTTTTCCATATCCTGGAGCGATAGCTTTCCAAGGACCCTGCATAACATTATTAAGAGCTTGTTGAAAATAAAACTGAGAAACGGGAGTTACAGATGTACCATAACCACCTTTTTCAACAACTTCTTGCATAGCAGCGATAACTTCTGGAAATTTATCTAAAATATCATTATCTCTCATCATCTGTGTATTTGCAGTCAATGCTCCACCTGGCATTGGTGAGAATGGGATAATTGGAGAAACCATAGTAGCTTCAGGTGGAACAAAATAATCACTTAAACAAGAGTGTAACTCTTTCTCATATGTAAGAATCTTATCAATCTCTAATCCACCAAGGTCAAAATCAAGACCTTTAGTTGCATGAAGCATAGTTAAAATATCTGGTTGAGATGTTCCACCACTAACAGGAGCTGCAGCCATATCAATACCATCAATACCAGCTTCTAATGCTGCCATATAAGCAGAAACAGAAACACCAGCAGTCTCATGTGTATGAAGACGAAGATGAGTACCCTCAGGAACTAATCCACGAGCCATTTTAATAGTTTCATAAACTTTATGAGGATTTGAAGTACCAGATGCATCTTTAAAACAGATAGAATCATAAGGAATTCCACTATCTAAAATATCACGAAGAGTTTTCTCATAAAAATCAACAGTATGAGCACCATGACACCCTGGGGGTAAATCCATCATTGTCACAACTACTTCATGTTTAAGTCCATGATGAGAAATTCTTTCACCTGAATACTTAAGATTTTCAACATCATTAAGTGCATCAAAGTTACGAATTGTAGTTGTACCATGTTTTTTAAACATTTTTGCATGTAAGTCAATCAGTTCTTTTGAACCTGTATCAAGCATAACTGTATTTACACCACGAGCCAATGTTTGAAGATTTGCATCTGGTCCAACAATTTTACGGAATTTATCCATCATCTCAAAAGCATCTTCTCTTAAATAGAAATATAAAGATTGAAATCTTGCTCCACCACCAAATTCAAAGTGATTTATCCCTGCTGTTTTTGCAGCTTCAACAGCTGGAAAAAAGTCATTCATCAGTACACGACCACCGTAAACTGATTGGAAACCATCTCTAAAAGTTGTATCCATTACATCTATAAATTTTTTAGCCATACTCTGCCCTATCCTTGTCTATGATGTGATATTGCTGCTGTTATTGCCGCAATAATTTTTTTATTATCTTGTTGAGTTGTCACTGGTGCATCAGCACTTGCCTGTGGTTCAGGAAAAAATTTATGTATAATAGATGACATTAAGTTCATAGCACCTATCATTACAATTAGAAATAAGAAAACAGTTCCCATTCCTAATCCCATAAATTTAAACCCCTCTACTATAAGGTTAGTTTCCATAAATTACCTTCTTTTCATAATTTGTAACCTGAGTATAGTATAAAGATGTTTAAAAAGTTATTGCATACTTTACTAAATTTTAAAAATTACAAGATTGTTACTTTTTGATTATAAAAACAGAATTAAGTAAGTTTTTTTAGATAAAATTGCAAAAATAAAAAACTTGGAGAAAAAATGATAGCAGGAATGAATGAACAAGATTTTATGGCATATATTATTTTTGGAATAATTCTAAATTTTGTATTTTCTATTCTTTTTGGGGTTTATCTAAGTAAAAATATTGGTATGCAAGATATGCTAACTTCTAAAGGAGATAAGGAACAATCTCTTTTAGTAAGTTTAAGCCTTTTCATACCTTTTGCAAAAATGGCTATCACACTATATAGAGTCGCTATATTACAAATATATTTTTTAAATAAAGGGCATACACATAAAGAATTTTGGATATATATTACTAGTAAATAAAACTACCTAACTATCCTTGGCTAATTCTAAAATAATATCTTGAATCTCATTTTTATCAAAAAATATATTTAATGATAATTCATCACTAAATTTTTTTAATAATTTACTTTTTTTATCTAATCTAGCTTGTTTATCATCAATTAAAACTATTAATGACTCATAAAGTTCTTTTTTATATTCAGCAATAATACTATCTTTTTTTTGCTCTTTAGTTTGAATCTGTTTACCCACATCACTACGAAATGTAAATATAACTATCATTATCAAACCAACTATTCCAAAAATAGAATACATCATTTCAACATCCATTGTACTACCTCTATTCCTTAATTATTACAATAGTATATCAAAACTTTATAACTATATATAGAATACTATATGCTTAAAGATATTATTACCACATCTACGATAGTATTACACATTCAAATATGGAGTTTAGAAAAACTTAATGGCACTAATAGACCTACAAAAGATAAGCAAACACTACTCAGCACAAAAAATTCTTACAGAAGTTAACTTTCATGTTGATGAGGGTGAAAGAATTGTAATCATCGGTAAAAATGGGAGTGGTAAATCTACTCTTATGAAAATAGTTAATGGAACACTAGAACATGATAGTGGACGAAGAATTACTAAAAATAATTTAGAAGTTAAAATGCTAGACCAAAGACCTAACTTTCAGGATGGGCATACAGTTCGTGAAGCTGTTGAAAATGGACTTCGTGAATTAAATGAGGCAAAGAGTAGATATGATGAATTATCACTACTTTTAGCAGATGATTTTGATAATAAAAAACTTCTTGATGAGCATGAAAAAATCTCTAGCTATATAGAACATCATAATGCTTGGAATTTAGATGATAAAATAGAGCGAATAATCCAACATTTTGATTTAAAACAGTATGAAAATAAGCCTGTTGATTTACTTAGTGGAGGAGAACAGCGTCGAGTTGCCCTTGCCTCTTTACTTTTACAAAAACCAGATATTTTACTTCTTGATGAACCTACCAATCACCTTGATGTTTATATGGTTGAGTTTTTAGAAGAGTTGATTTTAAAAGAGAAATTTACTCTTATTTTTATCTCTCACGATAGATATTTCATAGATAGAATTGCTACAAAATCTGTAGAAGTTGATGATTGTGCATTAAGAGAATACAGTGGTGGTTATAGCAACTATTTAACCCAAAAAGCTGAATGGATTAGAACTCTGCAAAAACAACATGACAACCTTTTAGGAGTTTTAAAACGAGAAAACGAATGGTTTGCAAGAGGTGTTAGGGCTAGACTTAAACGAAATGAAGGTCGAAAAGAGCGACTTATGGATTTAAGAGAAGAAGCTAAAACAAATCCTGCTCAGATACGAAAAATGTCAGTTGAACTTCAAAGAGAAGCAAAACATTTTAATCGTGACAAAAGTATAAATAAACAAAAAATGCTTTTTGAAGTTGAGGATTTATGTTTAACTCTTGGAAATAAAGAGTTACTAAAAGATTTTACTACTCGTATTCTTCAAAAGGATGTAATAGCTATCGTTGGACCAAATGGAAGTGGAAAATCAACACTTTTAAAAGCACTACTTGGACGACTAGAGCCAACAAGTGGAAAAATAAAACAGGGTGAATTTAAGATAGGCTACTTTGATCAACATAGAGAGATGCTTGATGATGATAAAAATCTAATGGAGACTTTTTGCCCTCATGGTGGAGATAGAGTAAATGTTCGTGGAAAAGATATGCATGTATATGGTTATCTTAAAAACTTCCTTTTTCCTAGAGAATTTTTAGAGAAGAAAATTGGAATACTTAGTGGTGGAGAAAAAAATCGTATTGCTCTTGCTTTACTTTTTACACTTGAAGTTGATATTTTAATTTTAGATGAGCCTACTAATGATTTAGATATTCCAACTATTAACATTTTAGAAGAACAACTTACAAACTTTCCCGGTGCTGTAATTATAGTTAGCCATGATAGATATTTTGTAGATAAAATTGCTAAAAAACTTTTTATATTTAAGTCAGACAAACATATAGAGGAATCTCATCAGCAATACTCTGAGTATTTAGAGTTAGAAAAAGAGTTAAAAGAGTTAGATGAGATGCAAAGCTTGGCATGTGCGATTAAACCAAAAGAGGTAGTAAGAGAAAAACTAAAAACTCTAAAACTTACTTTTAAAGAAAAAATAGCACTTGAAAAACTACCAGATGAGATTGATGAACTTGAACTTAAAATGCAAGAAAAAAACAAGTGTCTAGCAAACCCTAAATGCTATGAAGATATAGGTATAACAGCACTAGCAAAAGAGTTACAAGAGATTGAAGAGTTGTATGAGCAAAAAGTTGAAGAACTTTTAACAATTCAAGAAAAAGAGGAAGAGATAAACTCTTAATCTTTTATTTCTGACCCTCTTTAAGAGAATCAGCGATTAAGAATGCTATCTCTAAAGCTTGATCAGCATTTAATCTTGGATCACAATGAGTATGATAACGAGAAGATAAATCTTCTTCAGTTACAGTAAAACTACCACCAATACACTCAGTTACATTTTTACCTGTCATCTCTAAATGAACACCACCACCAAAAGTACCTTCAGCTTTATGAACTTGGAAGAACTCTTTCATCTCAGTTAAAATAGCATCAACTGGACGAGTTTTATAGTTGTATGATGATTTAATAGTATTACCATGCATTGGATCACATGACCATACAACTTTTAAACCTTCTCTTTGGATAGCTTTAATTAGAGGAGGAAGTCCATCACCAACTTTTCCTGCTCCCATTCTAACGATTACATTTAAACGACCAGCTTCATTTTCTGGATTTAATGTTTGACATAGTTTAACTAAGTCTTCTGGATCCATAGTTGGACCAGCTTTAACACCAATAGGATTCTTAACACCTCTTAAATATTCAACATGCGCACCATCAAGCTGACGAGTTCTATCTCCTATCCATAGCATGTGAGCCGATGTATCATACCAGTCACCTGTAATAGAATCTTTTCTAGTAAATGCTTCCTCATAAGGTAAAAGCAATGCTTCATGAGAAGTATAAAAATCTGTTTCTCTAAGAGTTCTATATGTTTTAGATGTAACTCCACATGCTTCCATAAATTTTAAAGATTTTCCAATCTCCTCTGCAAGTGCTTCATACTTTTCACTAACAGCACCTTGATGAGCAAAATCTTGTGTCCATTTATGAACTTGATGTAAATCAGCTAAACCACCTGATGCAAATGCACGAAGTAAATTTTGAGTTGCTGCAGATTGATTATAAGCTTTTATCATTCTTTGAGGATCTGGTATACGAGCCTCTGCTGTAAACTCAGAACCATTAATAATATCTCCACGATATGAAGGTAAAGTGATACCATCAAATGTTTCAGTATCTGATGAACGAGGTTTAGCAAACTGACCAGCCATACGACCAACTTTTACAACAGGTAAACCACCAGCATAAGTCATAACTACAGCCATCTGCATCATAGCTTTAAAACTATTTTTTATATTATCAGCATGAAATTCACTGAAACTCTCAGCACAATCACCACCTTGAAGTAAAAATGCTTTTCCATTAGCTACATTTGCTAACTGATTTTTAAGTGTACGAGCTTCTCCAGCAAATACTAATGGTGGATAATTTTTTAATTCAGATAGAACTTTATTTAATTCTTCTTGGTTTGGATAAGTTGGTTGTTGTAAAATTGGCTTTTCTCTCCAACTTGTTGGACTCCAGATACTCATAATAAGACCTTAATATATATTTTTTTGTATCCTATCTAAAAGTAACTAAAAAAGTGCTGATTAACTTTAACTGATGAAATTATATTCTTTTTTGTAAGCATTTTGTAATTTTTATCTCAAATATATAACAAAAGTTATTTTTATGATTAAAGATGTATAATGGCATCATATTTTAATAGGATATATAAATAATGAAAAAAGATGATTTAAAATCTCTTGTAACTAAACTGTATGAAAATTTATTGGAGAATATTGATAATCAAGAAGATGCAAATAAAGAACAGGTGATTAATTATTTAAGAGATGCTATAGATGATATTTCTGCTATTTCTGACGATAAAATAAGTTCAATAGAACACGCAAAATCAATATTTGACAATGCTTATAAAGAGATAGCCAACAAAAGTATTTCATCTTATAAACATACAAATCAAAATTTTGAACAACTTTCTCAAATCCATAAAGAAACAATAGATAATTGTACAGATACAACTATAGATATTCCAGAGATGACTAAAAAATTTAATGATATTCAATCTCATATGATTAATGAAGTAAAAAAAGCCAACGATATTATCTCTCAACTTTCTACACAGGTTGAAACACTAGAGAGAAGTTCTAATCTTGATTCTTTAACAAATGTATTTAACAGAAGAGCTCTTACTAATCATTTAGAAAACATATGTTCAAAACAAAATTTAAAATATGAACTACATCTACTTGTTCTTGATATTGATGATTTTAAAAAAATAAATGATACATATGGACATATTGCTGGGGATAAAATTTTAATATTTCTTACAAATATTCTTAAAAAAACACTTAGAGATGGAGATAAAATCTTTAGATATGGAGGGGAAGAATTTATTCTTATTCTAAATCGTATTGATTTTATCCATTGTAAAAAAATAGCTTCAAGACTTCTTAAGCTTGTTAGCAGCAATAGACTTATATATAAAGGTGAAAGTTTAAATGTAACTATCAGTATTGGTTCAACTACTTATGATAATAATGATAC
>JAGGWE010000137.1 GCA_021157665.1 Sulfurimonas sp. | reverse complement strand
TATAACTGTATTTGACCATTATGCACATACAAAAGAGCAAGGTGGTGAGATTTTAGATACTATTTTAGATGCAAAAAATTTAATCTTTTGCTTTGGACATACTATAAAAAATATAGAGATATTAGCCTTTAGACCAAAATCTATCGCAATATGTGAAACAAAAGATAGCTTTGTTTTAGAATTTTTAGAAACACCAAGACCAGAAGTTAATGGATGGATGCAATCTTGGATAAAAGAATTAAAAAAAGTTTAGATTAAAGCCTAAAAAGAATGCTTGAGTACTTTATATATTTTATAATAACTTTTATACTCTCAACTATCTTTGCAATAGCAGGACTTGGTGCTGGATCTGGTTTAGTTCCAACTCTAAATATTGTAGGGCTTAGTTTTGAGATGGCGAGAGTTAGTGGACTTTTTGTAAACACTGTTAGCACTATAACTACCAGTATTTTAAACCTAAAAAAACAACTTTTTGATTTAAACTTTGTAGCTCCACTTGTTTTTAGCTCAGTTATTTTTGCTTTCTTTGGGGCAAAAATATCTTTAATGATTGATGTTGAAATAGTGAAAACAATTTTTGGTATTACTCTTCTTATAATAGCTTCAATGATTCTTTTTTTTAAAGCACCTAAAAGTCAATCAGGTGAACACTCAAAAGCTATTTTAGTATTTGCTGGTTCTATCGGTGGCTTTTTTTCTGGATTTTTAGGTATTGGTGGTGGTTCTATAATCTCCCCTATTTTACTACTTTTTGGCTACGATATAAAAAAAATTGCTATCGGCATATCTTTTGTTATCCCTTTTTCTTCCATAGTTGCTTTTGGTAGTTATGCAAGTGTAATTGAACTAAACTATACACTTTTAGCTATTGTTGGAGTTGGTGCATATCTTGGTGGAATGCTTGGAAACTATCTTTTACACTTTAAAGTATCTCCAAAAACCATCAAAAAAATACTAGGTTTTGTGCTTTACAGCATAGCCATAAAAATGCTTTTTTTATAAATTAGTAACCTCTAACAACTTAAACTGATAATTAATATCATTATTAATATAAATTTAAGATATTCTTTGTTAAACTTTTCCTATTGAAAATGATTATCAATATAAGGATTATAAGTGAAAATAATATTTCTAACTATCTTAGCAGGTTTCCTTTTGCTAAATTCAATGGTGATTCCAGGGATTAATTCAAAAGCTGGAGCGATGACGCTTCCTGAGGGTAAACTCAAAATTGGTATAAAAAACATCTCTTTTAAAAGAGACAGTATGTTCGATGGAACAAATGAAGTTAAAAATAACGAAAATCTAAATGCTAGTGCAAATATCACTCTTCTTGGAGCGATATATGGTATCAGTGACAGATTTGATATAAAAGTTATCGTACCTTATAAACATATAGATGCAACAGCACAATTAGGACCTAATGATGTTGCCATTGACAACAAAGGGCTTGGAGATATTATCGTTATGGGTAGATATGTTGTCTTACCTATGAGAGATTATGGATTTCAGTTATCTCTTGGAGCAGGAGTAAAACTACCAACAGGTTCTACTGATGATGGATTTAAAAAAGCACCTATTTTTGCAGCAAATCTAGGTACACCAATGCCTACACAAATGGGAACTGGAGAGTATGAGTATAAATTAGAGTTAGGTCTTTCTAAACTAATTAATGAAAATATGAGAATTGATTTTAATACAATTTATACATATAGACCAAAAGCTGAGTATAATTACGACTTTGGAAATGAACTTAGTTATGATTTATCATTTACAGGTGCTGTTACAAAAAATATCAATCTAGGTATTGAGTATAATGGAAAATATAATACTAAAATAGATATGGGTGATGATACAAATGCTATGCTTCGCTCAATCCTTCCATTTAAGGCTTTTAGTGGAGCAGTTGCTTATATAACTCCACAAATAGAGTTTATGCCATTTGACAAACCTAAGTTACATATTGGATTTGGTGTTTCATTTTTGGCTCACTACAACCTAAAAGAGTATCAACCACTAGAAAAAAAGCGATTCATTGTAAGAATCGGTTATTTATTTTAAGGATATAAAAAATGTTAAAAAAAATATTATTAATAGTTTCGTTAATGTTGACACTAAGTGCAACTGAGTTTAAAAAAGTTGATAAACTAATACTCAGTGGGCCTATGGCTTCTATTTCACATCCACTTTTACATATGATAGAGAGTGGCGCCTTAGATGATGTAGCAAACAAAGTAGAGTTTGTTATGTGGAAGAACCCTGATGAACTTAGAGCCTTAACATTAAGAGGCAGAGCAAACTATATAGCTGTTCCTACAAATGTAGCTGCAAATCTTTACAACAAAGGTGTAGATATAAAACTTCTAAATGTTTCCGTTTGGGGAATTTTGGGAATGATAACAAGAGATAAAACTAAAAAAACTCTGTCAGATTTTAAAGGCTGTGATATTGCGATGCCATTTCGTGCTGATATGCCTGATATTGTGTTTGAAGAGATTATAAAAAAACGAGGACTTGACCCTAAAAAAGATTTTAACCTAAAATATGTCAGTTCTCCCATAGACGCTATGCAAATGTTAATTATGAGAAGAGTTGATCATGCACTTTTAGCAGAACCAGCTATCTCAATGGCTCTTAGAAAAACTTCATCTTTTCCTCTAAAACTGATTGCTCCTGATTTATATAGAAGCACTAAACTAGAACAAGAGTGGGGAGAGGTATTTAAGATAGAGGGTAGAATCCCAGAATCTAGCATGGCTGTTATTGGTAAGCAAGATAAATACATAACTAAAAGATTTAATGAAGAATACGAAAAAGCTACACAGTGGTACAAAACACACCCTAAAGAAGCTGGGATTTTAGTTGAAAAATATATCCCAATGTTAAATGCCGATGCAGTTGCAGATAGTTTAGAGCATGTGCAAATAGATATAAAAAGTGCTAAAGATTCACAAGCTGAGTTAGAGTTCTTTTTTAATGTTTTAAAAAATAACAACCCTAAAAGTATAGGTGGAAAACTTCCAGATGATGGATTTTACTACTAAGTTTTAAAATTCAACTAATTAATCAAAGGAAAAAACAATGAAAACAATGACAAAACTATTAATACTAAGTTTAGCAGTAGGAGTATCTACTGTTTTAATGGCTAAACCAAACATTGATAACAGTGGTATGAAAGGAAAGATGGTAAAAATGGCTGGAGAAAAAGGTGTTTTTGTAGTAAATGAAGTTTTTCCAAAAGATTACTTTTTAATCTCAAAATCTTTACCATTCTTAGTTAGCTTAACACTTCATCATCCTAAAAGTTCAGAACTTAATTTATCTAAAAAACAGATAGAGATGATTCTAGAGATAAAAACTAATACAATTCCTATAACTAGAAAATCTGCTAAAAAAATCAAAAAACTAGAATTAGCCTTGTCAAAAAGAATGTTTAATGGAGCAAAAGCAAAAGATGAGTATAAAGCAGTTGATGAGATAGCAAAACAAAAAGCAGAACTAACTAAACAACATATGAGATGTATAGAACAAGTTAGAGCAATCCTTTCACCAAAACAAAGAGAGATTCTTTTATCTTATGCTAAGTAAGAGAAAATATAACATTTTCTTGACATATATCATTAACAATTAAGTTAATCTCATGTATAATCTGATATTGATTATCAATATGAGGAATTACATTTGAAATTTATTATAAAAATACTAAAAGATTTCCCTGCTTATCTTTGGAGTGGTTGGGGTGCTATCGCCTCTATCTTCCTTTTTATAGCATTTTGGGATATAGGAAACCAAGTTTATGGTGCATTAGTTTTACCATCTCCACTTGAAACATTTAAAACTCTCACAACTATGTTACAAGATGAAAGTGTATGGAAAGAGATAAATATAACTCTTTATCGTGCCTCTGTTGGTTTTGGATTATCATTAATCTTTGGTTCACTTCTTGGTCTTCTAGCTGGATTTTTTGTAACTGCCTCTATTATGAGTCGTCCTATCGTTACAATACTTGTTGGTATGCCACCAATCGCATGGATAGTTTTAGCGATGATTTGGTTTGGGATGGGTGATGAAACTGTTATATTTACGGTTATTGTAGCTTCTTTTCCTATCATCTTTGTTGGAGCATTGCAAGGAACTCGTACTCTTGATGACGACCTCAAAGAGATGGCAGATAGTTTTAAACTACCTTGGCATATGAAATTTTTTGATGTTTATTTCCCACATATATTTTCTTATGTTTTTCCTGCTTGGGTAAGTGGTTTAGGGATGGCTTGGAAGATAGTTATTATGGCTGAATTATTAGCTACAAGTGATGGAATGGGTGCTTCTTTAGCAGTTTCAAGAAGTCAATTAGACACTCCAACAACATTAGCATTAGTAGTAATTATGATAGGTTCACTTATGTTTATCGAGTATATTATTTTAGAGCCGATTAAAAGAGAGGTTGAGTTATGGAGAGATTAGAAGTAAAAGGTTTAAATCATCATTTTGGTTTTACTGAAATTTTAAGAGATATAAATTTTACACTAGAAAAAGGACAAATGTTATCTATCGTTGGTCCTAGTGGTGGTGGTAAAACTACACTTTTACACCTTTGTGCTGGTCTTCTTGATGTTGAAGAGGGAAAGGTAACAAATACCTTTGCAAGTAATTCTTTTGCTTTTCAAGAGGGACGACTTCTTCCTTGGAAAAATGTTATTGATAACATCGCTCTTGGACTTTTAGCAAAAGGTGAAAAAACATCTATTGCAATTGAAAAATCAAAAAAAATTGCACTTAGATTTGGTTTAGAAGAGAGTGATTTTGAGAAATTCCCAAAAGATTTAAGTGGTGGGATGAGACAAAGAGTTAGTTTTGCTCGAGCCTTAGTTGTTGAACCATCATTACTTTTCCTTGATGAGCCATTTTCAGCTCTTGATATTGGACTAAAAAAAGAGCTTCAAACTGTTTTGATAGAGATGATTGCTAACAAAGAGATAAGCATACTTTTTATTACACATGACTTGATGGAAGCTATACGACTAAGTGATGAAATTTTACTTTTAAAAGCTGACCCTGGGCATATTGTAAAAAAATTCACATACTCACTACCTCAAAACGAGAGAGATGATAAATTCGTTTATGGTGAAAGTGCAAAAATATTACAAGATGCAGAGATAATAGATACATTTGAATTGGAGTTAAAATAATGAATGATAATAGTAGAGAAGAGAGTAACCATGCAAATAATCATTACCTTTATTACCCAGACGAGAAAGATGTACCAACATATCTAGCTTACGGATTTCGTCCTATATTTTTACTTCTTCCTCCATATATAGTCATATCTATGATTTTATGGGCTTTAGTTTGGAGTGGATATCTAAACATCCCTTTTATGGATAACACTCTAACTTGGCATGTGTATGAGATGCTTTTTGGAATCTTAACAGCTGGTGTTTTAGCCTTTTTAACAACAGGATTACCTGAACTATTTCCGGGGATGGTTCCTTTTATAGGAAAAAGACTTAAATATATTATGATTTTATGGATAGCTGGTCGTGTTAGTTTTTGGTTTATAGATATAACTGGAGTTTATTTAACTGCTATTTTAAATCTATCAATGCTTCTATGGTTAATCTGGTTCGCTAAAGATGTTGTTTTAGACAAACTTCAAAGACACTCCTCTTTAGGCTATATTTTAGTTGTTATTTTTGGAATTGAAACTTGGTTTTTTGCCTCAGTTTCTGGTCATGCTATAACTCCAAGTCTAGATATCTTAAAAGTTGCTCTAGGTGCTATTGTAGTTCTGATTTTACTTGCAATGAGAAGAGTAAATATGGAATCAGTAAATGAGTTGATGGAAGATAAAGATATTGATGATATTTATATTGCTCGTCCACCTGTAACAAACTTAGCGATTTTTACTGTTATACTTTTTACTATTGTAGAGTTTTTATACCCTGATAGTTCAACTTTAGGTTGGTTAGGATTCGCAGCTGGTGCAGCTATTTTAGGGATTACAAGTGACTATAAACTAAAAGATGAATTTATTTTAAATCAACCTTTCGTTCTTTACTATGCTTCTATTTTTGTAATGCTTAGTATTGGTTATACTCTTATGGGATGGGATTTATTAAACGAAGATATATACGGCATAAATCACTTTAGACACTTTATTACAACGGGTGGTATTGGACTTGCTTATATGATGGTTATTATCACTATCGGTTGGATACATACGGGGCGAAATTTAACATCAAGTATCTATACACATTTAATGATAATTTTAATAATAATAGCTGCTTTTATGAGAGGCTTAATCCCATTTTTTGAAGAGTATTCAAGTGAATTATACCTATGGTCTGCAATAGTTTGGACTATACCATTTTTACTGTATATGAAAGTGTTTTACAAATTTTTACTAACACCTAGAGCAGATGGAATACAAGGGTAACATCTTAAACCGATGCTTTAGCTTCGGCTGAACTTCACATGCCAGCTCTTAGCGAAGATGAATCATCTCTTCCGAAATAAAAGAAACATTCATCTTGGAACCGATGCTTTAGCTTCGGCTGAACTTCACATGCCAGCTCTTAGAGAAGATGAATCATCGCTTCCGAAATAAAAGAAACATTCATCTTGGAACCGATGCTTTAGCTTCGGCTGAACTTCACATGCCAGCTCTTGGCGAAGATGAATCATCGCTTCCGAAATAAAAGAAATATTTTTCTTTACTCCTTCAGTCTATTTATCATTTTCAATTTAATGACACTTGAGTGACACTTCTTTTAGTTATAATCATTTGATAATTAAATATAACAAATAAGGATACTAAATGTTTGGTCAAAGCAATAAAAAAATTCTAGATGAAAATCAAGAACTTAAATCAAGAATAAAAGCCTTAGAAGATGAGGTTCTAGTTCTAAAAAATGAAAATGCAGATTATGCTACTCAAAAAGACAAGGTAAATGATATTGTCCAAGAGAACAAGCTAAAAAATGCTTTAACTCAAAACCTTACAAATGGCTGTATTGACAATATAGGCTTTGTACAAAAAGAGATAGAAGCTAATATGGAAAAACAAGAGGAGATTAACACTTTAAATAGTGAAGGCTCTAAGATAATGAGTGAAGTTGAAGAAAATGTAAACTCAATCTTTAATATAGATGCTATTATAGAGATGGCTAATGGACTAAGAAGTAATGCTCAAGATTTAAATGAGAGTGTCGCTGGCATATCTGAAGTAATAAATTTAATTAAAGATATTTCAGATCAAACTAATCTTCTTGCATTAAATGCAGCTATTGAAGCAGCTAGAGCTGGTGAGCATGGTCGAGGTTTTGCTGTTGTTGCTGATGAGGTTAGAAAACTAGCTGAGAGAACACAAAAAGCAACTTCTGAAGTTGAAATAAATATTAGTACTTTAAAACAAAACTCTTCTACTATGCATGAAGATAGTGAAAGACTAGAAGTTGAAGCACAAGGTTCTATTGCTAATCTTGATAACTTTAAAAAAACTTTACAAAAATTAATCTCTAACTCAAATATAATTGAAATTGACAATAAACATACAACATATGAACTTTTTGCAACTTTAGCTAAACTTGACCATATCCTTTTTAAAGTTGAAGCTTACAATGG
>JAGGWE010000155.1 GCA_021157665.1 Sulfurimonas sp. | reverse complement strand
TTCTTTTTGTGACCACTCTTTTACAGATTCTAAATCAAACTCATTTTGCTCTGCAACCCATACAGCCTGTATAAAAGATAGATTGGCTGCATATTATCATTGGGATGATGAACAGTGTTTACAACAGGCTGTATGGGTTGCAGAGCAAAATGAGTTTGATTTAGAATCTGTAAAAGAGTGGTCACAAAAAGAAAAATCACTAGAAAAATTTCAGATATTTAATGATAAGCTAAATATTGATTGAGGAAAATATATAAATTATGCAAGAGATAAAACTAAAAATAGAAGATCAAAACTTAGAAACTGTTATGACAATCTTGAATAATCTAAAAGATGGATTGATTTCTAATATTGAGAGTAATGGTAAGACTACCAGACCTACTCAATATAAGCCAAAAACTAATACAATTATCAGAGAAGAAAACTCAGGAACTGCTGATACCAGTGGTAAGTATATAAATCCAGCTGCTTACAGACAGAGACTAAAAAAACAATAATTTTTATAGGATACACATGATAAAGTTCGATAAAAAAGCAATGCAAAAGTTCAATGAAATTCCAGATGATGTTAAATCTAAAATACTATCAAATGTATACTGCTCTAACTGTAAAGATGTGGTTAAAATAGTTGAGTTTGAAGGAAGTATGGATGGCGATGATTTAGTTCTCAAAGGTAAGTGTGAGAACTGTTCTGGCAAAGTAGCCAGACTTATAGAGGGATAACTTTTTTTAGTACGTTATATGTTTCTTAGGCAAATTAATCAAAGCTTCCAATGGAAGATGCAGGGCACTTGCTAAATTAGTAATCATACTGAGAGAAAGACCTATCTTTTTATTTAAAACTTCAGATACTTTACTAGCATTTCCAATATAAGGTACAAGGTCTTTTTGTTTTAGGTGCATCTGCTCCATACGAACTTTTATAGCCTCTATTGGATCAGGTTCAGAAATAGCCCAGTTTTTTTCTTCATACTTTTCAATGAGTATAACTAATATTTCAAGTTCATTACTAAGCTCAGTTTCAAGAGCAGGCTGGAGTTCCATTAAAACATCAACTCTATCTAATGCTTCATCATATTGTGATTCATTTGTTATGGGTTTAAGTAGCATAGTTATATCTCCTGTGCATTAATTTTATCATATTGAGCATGAGTACCTATAAATTTTACTCTTACTATCTTACGAGGATAATCAATATGAACTATAAGTCGAAAGTCATTTCCTTTAATATTGAAAACAACTCTATTATCTTTTAAAAAAGAAGCTGATGCATATACCTGTTTAATATCTTCAGGTGTAGTCCATATAGCTTTTCTAGTATCACTATGCCAAACCTCTAATGCTGATTTAGCTTGAGGATGTTGTTCATAGAATTTAACTAAAGTTCTTTTACTGATAATATTCATATTGGAAGTATAGAATAAATTCCCTTTAAAGGAACTTGTTCTATTTGAAATGTATTTTATTTAGATTATCTATCAGTTAAATCAGTAGTAGAAACAGCTTGTGATTTAGCTTTTTGTTCTCTTGACAATAATGTATCTCTAGCTGCTTTTCTAACCTTTTTAGACTCATCAAATGATAGCTTTTTTAATATCATTTCAAGCGTATTGGAATGTTCAGCAACACAAATATTTACACTTTCAAATGATCTATCAGATAGGTTCATTAATACAAGAGATAGAGTATTTTTATCTTGTGCTAATTTTAGTAAAAGCTCTTCTTCTGATTTAGTAGATATAGAAAAATGGGTTGGACTAAATTCATCTCCTTCTCTGTATAGCTTTTGATAAAGAGCTGGAGGTGTATCAGGATGCTTTGTAAGAAGTAGTCTATAAAGCTCTTCGTTATGATTAGCGATACTATTTAAAATAGTATTATTTTCAAGTTCATTGATATCAGTATGAAATTCAAACACTTTTTGGATAAGTGCTTTTATGAACTTATGATTAGATGCAACTTCATATTTATCACCATTTTCATCAAACCAGCCATCTTGATTAAAAAACTTCTCGGCAAACTTATTAAGAATTTCTGGTGTTATATTTTTGTTATTTATTACCTCTAAAACAACTTCATCATCATCTTCATTTATGAAAGATTCTAGTATCTCTAATGTTGTATATGATGATTTTGAAACCTCTCTTCTGATTGCCCAATTTTCATCATTTGAAAGGGTATTTAAGATAGAAATAAAAGGAGGTGTTCTCCAGATTAATTCTGCTCTTATATCTCCGTTAGAATCTTTGGCTAACTTCTTTTGAATATCAAGAGGTGTTTGAGGATCCCTTGCAAGTCTAAATTTAACTTCTTGGTCTTCGCTGCCTTGACAAGCAGAGATTAGCTTATCTCTTAAATCGTCTTTGATATTTTTGTTCTCAAGTAGAACTGCTAAGATGGATACTCGTACTGCACCAGTATCTGTTGATATATCAAGACTAGAATCATCATCAATTAATTTTTGCATCATTAATTCACTCTCTCCGTCAAAAACCCTAGCAAGGCTAAATTTTTGGCTACTTGATAAATCTGACATCTTTAAAGACATTAGATTAAAATCACTTATTGTTTGTTTTGTTTCACTCATGTAAACTCCTATTATTTACTTACATGAGATTTTAAGTTAGGATATTTTTCTTAACGACTACAATACTAGATTTGAAGGGAATGTTGAAATTCCCTAAAAAGTTGTAGTTATTTTTTTTCATTCTCTTTATTTCTATCAAGTAGCATTTGAATGCCGTCTGCAAATTTTTGTTTATTTTCATCGGATATATTTTTGACTAGTTCTTCTGCAAAGTAATTAGAGAGATCGTACATATCCTTATTATTGAATTTTGATTTTGGTCTCTTTTTATTTTTTCTTCTATTTTTTTTGTTTGGGTCATTTTTTTTCATCATCTGAAATCCTTTGTATTTTTAAATATATTTTAAGTGAAAAATCGATAACAAATTATAAAAAGTTAAATATTAATGAATTTGATGATAAATATGTAAATTAAACTAGATCTTATACGGGTTCGATACACTTAGAATAATTTACGGGTTATGATACAGAATTAGCCTGGAATACTATGTTCCAGCTCTTTGTATCACAAACGAATGTTTGTGTTACACTCAATTTTAAAGGATAAAAATGTTTATAGGATATGCTCGAGTTTCCAAATCTGATAATAGTCAGGTTTTTGATTTACAGACAGATGCTTTAATTGAATCTGGAGTTGATAAAGAAAATATTTATACTGACAAAATGTCTGGCTCTAAAAATGAGAGACCTGGATTGGACTCATGTTTAAAAGCATTAAGAGCAGAGGATGTGCTTGTTGTCTGGAAATTGGATCGACTCGGACGTAATCTTAAACATTTAATTGAAACTGTAGATAATCTCACTTCAAGAGGTATTGGTTTTAAAGTTTTGAATGGCCAAGGTGTAAATATTGATACTAGCAACCCTGCAGGAAAAATGATATTCTCAATATTTGGTGCTTTGGCAGAATTTGAAAGAGAGTTGATAAGAGAAAGGACTGTCGCTGGTTTAAAAGCTGCAAGAGCAAGAGGTCGAGTTGGAGGTCGAAAATTCCAACTTACAAAAGCTCAAGTTAGACTTGCTCAGGTTGCTATGCAAAATAGAGACAGTAGTGTTGCAGAATTATGTAAGGAACTTGGGATTACTCGACCAACGCTTTATCGATATGTTTCGCCTATTGGAGAATTGAGGGATTATGGGAACAGGGTGTTGAAATTGTCTGCTTAATTTGTATTTTTTAACCCAAGTGTTTCTGCAGATATATTTAAAAATTTCAAATGTTCTAATATATATCTCTTTTTAGAAGATGGTATTTCATAAACTATTGTTCCATCGGACAAACATTTACTTGGATCATAATTAAATAAAAACGCTCCTTTTTGTGCATTTACTCTTGTGTTTGCATAAGGAAACCTATACAAATAATTATGATTTCTATAAAAGTTTTTCATAAATGTATGTTCTTCTAGATTAAAATCATATGCTTTCTTATAATCTTTTGTAATAATATGTTTGTCTTCAATTGGAATAGTATTAGTCATAAAATATATATATCCATTATCATCAAAATCTGATGAACAAGCAAAGTATAATGCAACCAAAGGGTCATACGTAACATCTAAAAAACGTGTCTTTATTCCATAATGCCTTGCAAGGAATAAAAGGTTAATATCGTCATCTTCTACTTTATTTACATAGTGTAAATAATCTTCTGGCAAGTTTTTTTGAAATTTTTCAATTTCATCTATTTCTTCTTGAGTAATATATGTTAATGGGTTATCTTCTAATACTGGTATATTTCTAAATGTTCTATTTCTTGCTATAGATGGTTGTAAAGCAAAATCATATTCTTTTGATTCACCTCTTAGTAGTAATGGTTTATCCCAACCAGACCAAGTTTGTGGGTTGAACTCTTGAATCAATTCAAATACTGAATTTATTTGCTTACGGACTCTTCGTGAACTTTTCATCTTTTATCTGTATTTTCAGAATTATCCTGTAAAAAATCTGAAATTCTTTTTTGTGATGATTCTCCAACCATAATTGTTGTACTACGCATTTTTTCAGTTGAACCTACTAATGCAAGTTCTGACAAAGTAATATCTGGACATTCACTTAGATTTTGGTAAAGTCTATGTAAACCACTTTTATAATTGCCTTTTAGTCTTTTAAGATCTCTCTTAAACATTTGCATATATCCATCATTCAATGTTATATGAGAAGGATCTGCCGGCTTTCCTTCTGCATTATCAATATTAGCTAAAAGGGATCCTATAGCTGATAATATCATTGAAACTTCAGTTGCGGCTTTTGCTTGTTTAATTTGCTTTGGAGTAAAAAAACGAATTACTCCACTTTTGTCTTTCCAATAATCAAGAGTATAATGAGTGTTGTCAACTGTATATGATAACTGAGATGATCCATATACCCATTCCCTGTCCTCTGCAATTTCTTTAAAATGATAATGTTCTGCTTTCCACTTTTCAAGGCATTCAATAGTATAGTATTCCTCTGCACCTTTTTGATCAATTATATGGTGGTGTAATTGGCAAAGTAAAATTAAATTTTCTTCACTATTTAATTTTTCTTTTGAATAATCCTTAGTAAATCTTTCAGCCCCAAGTTTACGACCTCTAATATGTGCAATTTCTCCATGATTAATTATTTTATTTGTATTTGAATCAACTACAATTTTTACCTTTAATAATTTTGAATATTATAGCACTAAAATAGGGTAGCTGCTAAAAAAGAATTTATATCGCTGTTATAGATATGTATATTACACTATTAAAGAGTTTTAATGATAAAAAATGAGAATAGATAATCTTAAAATAAAGTTTATAATTTAGTAAAAATAGAGGTTCTTTTTAAAAATTTGTTGTATAAAAGTTGTATATGGAGTTTTGTTAAATGTAGGTAAACCCCTGAAATAGGGGTTTGTGTGTAGATTAAAGTGGAGTTACGTTCTCAGCTTGAGGACCTTTTTGACCTTCACCGATTTCGTAAGTTACTTTTTGACCTTCATTTAAAGAAACACGACCGTGTCCTGAGTTGTTAACTTGACGAAAATGTACGAATACATCACTTTGTCCGTTGTCTTGTTGAATGAAACCATAACCTTTTTCTTCGTTAAACCATTTAACTGTGCCGTCTAATAATTCTGCCATTGTAATACCTTTTGTATAAAAATTTCACTTCCTAAGAAGTGGAGTCAAAAATTTGGAGAGTCTTTAGGTAACAATTGAGCAAAATTACAAAATTACACACTAAAGATGAACTCGAGCCTCATCTTTTATCGGCAGAAGTATATCGCAATTTAACAAAAATATCAATAAATTTATAAATTTTAATAAAATTTAATTTTTGCCGATGTTATTGATAACTAATTTAAAAGGATTTATCATGAATGTTACATCAAATACGCCGAATTATCATGCGAATGAAAATGCTAAAGCTAACACACCAAATGAGAGTGCAAGTGTAAATGCTAAAATGCGTGTTGCTGAGGTACATGCTGGTTCTATACAAACTAATTTTACAGAGAAAATATCTAAAGAGGATGCTGTTGAACTTAGAGCTCAGATTACTCAAAATGCAAATGATATGATGCTTAAATCTACTACTATTCAAGCAAACTTATCAAATCCTACAGATAATTTTACTCAGTCATATGGTGATTTTCAAAGTTTTTTAAGTGATATAGGTTACGCTGGTAAACCAATAGCTGAATTAACTCAAACTGAAGCGGCTGAACTTATTAGTGAAGATGGTATTTTTGGAATTACTCAAACC
>JAGGWE010000220.1 GCA_021157665.1 Sulfurimonas sp. | reverse complement strand
TCATAATCAAGTTTTGTTCAGGACTTAGTTTATAATCACTATGCCCCCAATACCCATTTGAAAATGGTCCAAGTTTTCCAGCCTTTACAAAGTTAGCTAGTTTTTCTAAAACTACCTCATAGTGAGAATGAGAATTTCTAAAAGGTTTCTTATGATATTTATGTGCTTCTTTAGAAGTAAGTTTTGCATCAGCATTTAAAGCAGATGTAATATCTACAAAATCTAAAGAGTGAAGATGGTAAAAGTGAACTACATGGTCTTGAATAAAAAGAGCCATTGCCATTAAATCTCTGATAATCTCAGCATTTTTAGGCAATTTTAAAGCATAAGCATCCTCAACAGATGAAACTGCTGCACGAAAATGTGAATTTGTACAAACACCACAAATTCGACCTGCCAAAAGTCCTGCATCTCTAGGATCACGATTTTTTAAAATAATCTCTATCCCACGAAAAAGTTGTCCACTCACAAAAGCATCTTTGACAACTCCATCTTCACCCACTTCAATCTCAGCTCGTAAATGCCCTTCAATTCTTGTAATAGGATCAATTACAATCTTTTTAGTTTTCATTACTTTCCCCCTCTTCATACTTTCTCTCATTTGCAAACTTATCCACAAAACCAAGCTCTACACAACCCATACAACCATGTCCAGCCTGAACTGGCCAACTCGTACCACTATTAAACTTCATTGTAGGACAATTTACATTTGTGAAAGGTCCTTTACATCCCATCTCAAAAAGACAATAACCTTTTTTAGCACCCTCATCTCCCCACTCTTTAACAAACTCTCCAAGTTCATAATGACCTCTTCGTTCACAATTATCGTGAACTCTCCCCTCGTAAGCCCAAAGTGGACGGTTAAACTTATCGAGTGCAGGTAACTCTTCAAACATAATATATGAGAGTAAAGTTCCTACAATATTTGTCGGATTTGTTGGACACCCTGGAAGATTTATGATGTCATCTCTTTTTAGTGCCTCAGATACCCCAACTGCTCCAGTTGGATTTGGCTTAGCTGCTACTATGCCACCATCTAAAGCACAAGATCCAACAGCTAATACAAGAGCAGCATCTTTTGCACATTTTTGAAGTAGTTCTATTCCCGTTTCACCTTTTGGACCAATACGAAGATATTTTCCATCCATAGCCATAGGTACTGCACCCTCAACTATTAGGATATATTCACCTTTTTGATTTTTTATAATATCTTCTAAAATAGTCTCACTTTGATCCCCACTTGCACTCATCAAAAGTTCATGATAATCAAGTGAGATATAGTCAAATATTAAATCCTCAATAGCAGGGTTTGTTGATTTTATAAACGCTTCAGAATTACCACTACAATCTGCTAACTCTAACCATATTATAGGTACTTTATTTAAGTCACAAACAGCACCCTCTACCACCTGTTCAAAATTTGGATGCAGTTGCATATTTGCTGTTACCATAGATATCCAACTATTTATCTCATGCTTTGCAATATCAAGTGATTCCATTGCAGATTCAAGATTATCGCTTGTTAGATTATTTCTTGGATGAATAGTATTAAACTTATCTAATCGTTTTTGAACTTTAAGAATCTCTTTTTCTCTTTTTATATCCTCAGCAGTTTTTCTTGGCATATTTGGGTCTATTAGATGCTGAGACTCTTTTATAACATCTTGAACCATCATCTTACATCTACCACAAACTCTACCAGCCTCAGAAAAATCAGCTAACTCTGAAAATGAAGAGATTCCAGTTTGAGTGACAATATCTACTAAATCTTGATGATAAACATGCTCACAACTACAAATCAGCCTACCCCTCTCACCAATAAGCCTATTTTGATAAAGATAGTTTATATCTACCTCTTCGCCACTTTTTATAAGAGTTTCAATATAAGCAACATCTACATTAGAATTTATCCCAATAAATCTTGTAAGCTTATCCTCACTAATAAAATACTCATCAATTCGGCTATCTTTTTTTGAAGTAATAAGTATCTTTTCATACTCAGGTGTAAATTTTGGTGAATTTACCTCTACCAAATCGAACTCGCCAACCTTTAACATATCTATACTAATCTCCAACTCAAACTCTTTTGGCTCAATTTGAAGTATATGTGAAATTGCACAATTAGCTTGAATGGTACACTCTTTTACATGACCAGCTATAAAATTAAACTCTTTAAGCTCTGCACACTCTCCAACAGCATAAATATTTTCATCCTCTGTTTGCATATAAAGATTTGTTAAAATCCCATCTCCACATGCCAAGGTATCTCTAAAATTTTGTATATTTGGTTTTATACCTATTCCAAAAATAAGAAAAGGATTTTTTATTTGAAGTTTTTTAGTTTTAAGAAGCTTAATTTCTCCATCTTCTATAACTTTATCAACTATCTCATCTTCATAGGATATTTTGATTTTCCCACCACTGGTATAACACTCTTCGATAGTTTTTATAGAGTCTATTGAAAGATGTTTGTTATAAAGATGATTTGCCCGAAGTAAAAGGGTTATACTTGAAACATTTTGCATCTCATTTAAAGTCTCTAAAAGTTCTAATCCTATCGGACCACTTCCCACTATAACTACCTCTCTGTTTTCAACTCCATTTTTAATAGTTTCACAATCATCAGCACTTCTAAATACAGTTGCATTTGAAATATCATTTATATCAAAAAGTGAAATAGGAAGGGAACCTGTAGCGATAATGAGTTTATCATAGCTAAACATTGCAGAGTCTGAAAATACTTTTTTTAAATCTCTATCTATTTTAATAATTTTTTGATTTAATTTAAGTTTTACAGTAGGGTCTAAATGCAAAGAGATACTATCTGTATCAGCCGAGCCATCAACTAAACGACAAAGATGTATTCTGTCATATGGTTTGTATTTCTCATCACTAAGAACCATTACCTCTACACCAGAGTTTTGTTTTTTAAGATTATTTGATAAATATACAGCAGCTATCCCACCACCAACTATTACAACTCTCATGCTAAGCCTTTATCTATTAAATTATTCCTCCAATCTAGAAACTATTTTATGC
>JAGGWE010000160.1 GCA_021157665.1 Sulfurimonas sp. | reverse complement strand
GTTATCAAAATGTTTTAAAAGGGATGAAACCAAGTACAAAACAAAGATTTATCTCTTTAGAATTTAATTATCCAAAACCTGATGTAGAACAACAAGTTGTAATTAAAGAGAGTAGCGTAGATGAAGAAACAGCTGTTAAATTAGTATCAATAGCAAGTGAGATAAGAAATTTAAGTGATACAGATATTCAAGAAGCAGTTTCAACAAGACTTTTAGTATATGCTGCTAAACTTATAGTAAAAGGGTTTAATCCTTATCAAGCTTGTATCCACACTATTGTTCAATCTTTAAGTGATGAAGAGGAAGTATTGGAAGTTTTAGAAAAACTAATTAAACTACATTTTCAAGAATAATATTAAATTCTGGGTTAGCCCAGAATAATAAAGGTACTTTATGTTTTCAAAAAGAAGTATTAGAAAAAACTTTTTAATTAAACTTATATTTGCATCTGCTTCACTTATCTTTATATTTTCATCTGTATTATACTTTTTTATAGAAAATTCGATTTATGAAGAGAAACATCAAGAACTTTTAGGTTATGCTAAAAATATTTCAAACAATAAAGCTATCTATCCTATTAATATAGAATCTAGTGATGTACTTCTTGGTTTAAGTATTGAGATTATTTATCTAAAAAAACCACATCAAGATATTGGTTTATATGAAAAAACAGAAAATTTTCGTACCTACTTAACACTTCTCTATCCTTTTAAATTAGATAATCTTAGTTATCTTAAAATTACAAAAGAGATTTCACAAACAAAAAGAATATTAGATAAAATACTCAACTACATTTTTATCATAAATATAGCTGGTTTTCTACTTGTTATTATTTATGCAATAACTCTCTCTAAAATGCTTATATCCCCTGTTGAAATACTAAGTTCAAGATTATCAAACATGAATGAACATCTCATAAAACCGATTAAAGTTGAAGAGTTACCAAGTGAATTTGAACCACTCGGTGAAACTATAAATCACCTAATAACTAGAATACAAAATTTTGTTAAATATCAAAAAGAGCTTTTTATTGGTACTGCTCATGAGTTGAAAACTCCACTTGCAGTTATAAAACTTAAAAATCAGGTAACACTTATTAAAAAGAGAACTCCAGAAGAATATATTGATGCCCTTAAAGTTACAAATAAAACTATTGATGAGATGAATATTATAGTTTCAAATATTTTAAATATTGGTCGTCAAGAGGGTGCACAACTTGAAAAACCTGTTGAAGTTGATATTATTAATTTTTTGAGAGAAAAAGCTGATAACTTTAAACTACTTGCAGAAAATGAAGGTAAAAATCTTCATATGAGTTTTGAGCCTAGTGGTTTTATGGCAAAATTACAAATATCTTTATTAAATCAAATAGTTCAGAATTTTTTACAAAATGCACTAAAATTCACACCAAAAGATAAAAGTGTTACCCTAAAAAGTTCTCAAGATGATTTTGGACTGCTTATTGAAGTTATAGATGAAGGTTGTGGTATAGATGAAGCAATTGACCTATTTGCTCCATTTAAAAGACAAGGCAATAAATCTGGTGTTGGACTTGGATTATTTCTAGCAAAAAGTGCTGCAGATGCTTTAGGTGCTAAAATAAAAATCAAAAATAGAGTTGATGGAATTGATGGAACAGTAGCATCATTACAAATCAATTCAAAATTATCGTGTACTCTTACAAAAAAGAAAGCTAATTTAAAAAGTAATAAAGCTTTATTTTGATATAAATCGCATACAAAAATAATTATAAGGTTTTTTAATGGCTTTACTGATAAATAATGAATGTATTGCATGTGATGCATGTCGTGAAGAGTGTCCAACTACAGCAATCGAAGAGGGTGATCCTGTTTATTATATAGATCCCGATAGATGTATAGAGTGTGTTGGTGTATATGATGAACCTGCATGTATTTCTGTATGTCCTGTTGATTGTATAGTTGCTGATAAAGATAATGTAGAATCTATCGCAGAACTTCAATTTAAGTATAAAAACTTAGAAGAAGAATAAAATGCCAAAGAGAGTATCAGTTATAGATATTGGTTCTAATTCTATTAGAATGGTTATCTATGAAAAAACCTCTCGTTTTGCATTTCATCTACTTTATGAAGCTAAAAGTAAAGTAAGAATATCTGAAAACGCTTACCAAAACAATGGAAATCTTCAAGATATTCCAATGCAAAGAACTTTTGACGCTCTTAATGAGTTTTTAACTATCTCCTCCTCTTTCAAAACAAGAAAAACTTTATGTGTTGCAACCTCTGCTCTTAGAGATGCTCCAAATAAAAAAGATTTTTTACAAAAAGTAAGATCTCAATTAAAATTAAATATTAAAATAATTAATGGTGAAAAAGAAGCTTATCTAGGAGCAATGGCATGTGCAAATCTACTTCCAACTCAAGAAAATGCTCTAAGTATTGATATTGGTGGTGGTTCTACAGAGTTTACTAACATAGATACAAATAATGTTACAAACACTTTTTCTGTTGAACTTGGTACAGTTAGATTAAAAGAGTTATACTTTGATAAAAACAAAATCAATGAAGCGATAGAATTTATTGATGAAAACTTAAAACCATTAGATGATATGGATATATCAACACTAATAGGAATTGGTGGTACTTTTAGAGCAATTGCTACTGCTATCATGCAAAAACAAGAGTATCCACTAAATAAGCTACACTCCTTTGAATGTTCAGCAAAAGATTTTAGATATTTTGTTGATTCTATTTTAGATGCAGATGATAAACAGTTAAAAGAGATTGGTATTAAAAAAAATAGATTTGATGTTATCAAACCTGGTGCATTAATACTTCAAAGAGTTTTTAAAAAATTATCTATACAAGATACTATCACAAGTGGGGTTGGAGTTAGAGAAGGTGTTTACTTAGCAGATTTACTAAGAAACTCAAAAGATAAATTTCCACACAACTACAACACTTCAATCAGATATTTAATTGACTCAAACATAGATGATAAAAGTTTTTCAAATCATTTAAGTCTAGTTAGTAAAAAACTCTTTGATATTACGAATAAATACCTTGAAATTGACAAAAAATACCGTTCTGATTTATCAATCGCTTCAAGATTATATCCAGCAGGATCAAATATCCATTTCTACTCTCAGAACAGACACACATACTACCTAGTTAAAACAGCTTTAGAGTATGGTTTTACGCATTCTCAGATGATATTAATAGCTACCCTTACAAGATATGCAAAAAACAAGTTACCATCTAAAAATCATATAAAAAAATATAAAGATTTACTCCCAGATACGAAAACTATAAACTCACTTAGTTTTTTAATCTCACTAAGTATAGCTTTACTTAGCCATAAACCAAGAAATATTGACTTTGAATTAGAATTTATAGATGGAGTATTGAAAGTTAAATCTAAAAACAATCTATATTTGAGCAAAGAGAGTGTAAATAAATTAGTAGAGATAGAAGATTTTAAAGTAGAATTTTAAACAAAGATTTTAAAATCTCTATTTAAAATCTCTGTCCCATTGTGAACTCAAAGTTTGATGTTCTATCACCCTCTTCTTCACCAAGAGCATTTGCAAATACTAGCTGAATCGGTCCAACTGGTGAAAACCACTCTAAACCAACTCCGTAACCACCGCGAGAGTATTCAGACAAAGAATC
>JAGGWE010000221.1 GCA_021157665.1 Sulfurimonas sp. | reverse complement strand
GTATTGATGAAGTAGATTATCTATTTAGAATTAATGGAGATGATTTTGTTATATTAAACAAAGAACATTTTGAATTGTCGAGTTATATAGATAAATTAGAAGAGATATTAATTGATACAAATGTTACTATTGCATATAAATATTTTAATATTAAAGAATCAAATATTGTGAATATAAAAGATGTAGAAAAGATATTTTAAATTAAAATATCTTTAGCTATTTGAAATTGGTTTGCTGTCATTAGGTGTAGTTTTGGATGATATTCTTTAAGGGAATCAAACAAATTTTTGCTAAGTTCAAAACCAACTTTATACTCCTCTTCTACTCCACCGTTTGCATTTGCGACTCTTAGTGCTTCTACCCAATGTTCTGGTACATTTATACCAGGAACATGAGCTGATAAAAATTGGGCTGTACGAAGTTTGGTAATGGGAAATATTCCTAAAATAAGTTCAGCACTTTTATTTTCACTGCAACACTCTTTGTTTGCAATCTCTTTTAGCTCAAGAAGTTGTTTTGCATTTTCTAAGCTATAAACAGGTTGTGTAATAATTCCACATGCCCCATGTTTGATTTTTTTCTGCATCTTTTTTTGTAATGTTTTTTGGTTTTTAGCATAAGAGTTTATAACGGCAAAAGGGTGAATCTCTTGAGGTTTATGTAAAAATGGTTTGCCACCATAGTCCATTCCAGAATTAAAAGCAGAGATAATATCTAGTAAAAGTGAACTATCTGCTTCAAATACACCTTTGGCATGTGGCTGATCTGAGATAGTAGCAGGATCACCAGTCAAAGCTAAAATAGCTCTAATATCAATCTCATTTGCACCAAGCAAATCTGACTGCAAAGCAATTTTATTTCTATCTCTCATACTCATTGTTGCAATAACAGGCTTGTTAAATCTATCTTGAAGCATTTTTGCTGCAAAAAGGGAGTTGTATTTTAGTTTTGCAAGAGGATTATCTGTAGTTGAAAATCCATCGACAAGGTCTTGAAGTCCAAGTAGTTCTATTTTATCTATGGTTGGAGAAAACTGTGGAGAGTGACCAGGTGTAGTTTCAAGTGTAATATATGTATCGTTTTGTAGTTTATTTATTAATTTATCAAACAAAAAAAATCCTAAATGGGTATAATTGTGTAATTATAACTTAAAGAGAGAAAATATATGTTAAAACTAGCTGTTTTTGATTTTGATTCAACACTTATGGATGGAGAGACTATTGATTTCTTCGCAGATGAGTTAGGGATTGGTGCTGAGGTTGCTTATATAACAGAAGAGGCTATGAGTGGGAGATTGGATTTTTTTGAATCTCTTCAAAGCAGAGTAAAGCTTTTAGAGGGTTTAGATTTTTCAGTAGTTGAAAAAATATCTCAAAACTTGCCTTATATGAATGGAGCAAAGCAAACAATAGCCGAACTTAAAAAAAGAGGAATAACTGTTGTTTGTTTTAGTGGTGGTTTTAGAACAGCTACATCTTATGCTAAAGATATCTTAGGCTACGATGCAGATTTTTCAAATGCTCTTCATCATAAAGATGGCAAACTTACTGGTCTAGTAGGTGGTGATATGATGTTTAACTTCTCTAAAGGTGATATGTTAGTTAGACTTCAAAATATACTTGGTGTAACTGAAGATGAGACATTGGTTTGTGGAGATGGTGCGAATGATTTAAGTATGTTCGCACATGCCAAGACTAGAGTTGCTTTTTGCGCAAGAGAAATTTTGCAAAAAGAGGCAAATATAATTATAAATGAAAAAGATTTAACAAAAATACTGGAGAAAATTTAATGTTAGAAAATAGTGTTTGGAGACAATACAATAGTGAAAATAATTACAGAGAGTTACTTGCTGAGTTTACTCATATAGATGTTATAGATTTAATCGAAGATGAAAAAGAACTTTATGGGATTTTAAAAGCTAAACTTACAAAAAAAGAGTTGAAACTATTTTCAATGGATAGTGCAAAAATAGATGATGAAAAAATTAAGGCTGAGTTTTCCTATAATGATGAAGAACTTGAAAAAGCAAAATTTAAATTATATAAAAAATTTAAACAAGACAAAGTAAGATTAAATTTTAGAATTTCATAAATTTTGTAAGAGTATTTTAAAAGATACTCTTCTAGATTTTATTTTATTTTCTACATCTTCAAACTCTATTTTTTTAGAATAACTAAGACCACTTCCTTTTAATACTTTTGATAGCCATACTTGTGTTGCTTTATTTTGAGAAGTAAAAATATAACTAAGTGTTGAATATGAACGATTCATCGATAGTTTTTCATTTTTAAGATATGTATTTGTAAAATCTGTTCCACCCCATTCACTAGATGTATGCCCATTTATCTCTATTGTTGAAATTAGTTCTTTGTTTGTTTTTAAGAAGGGGATAAGTTTTGTAGTAAATTTATTTAAAAATTCTTTTTGTAAGGCAGTTAATTTATATTTACCTATCTGAAATAATAGTGTTTTATCTGTAAATTCTATGCTTAAATCTTTTTTAATAACAAGTTTGTTTGTATCTATCTCTTTTTTGAAAATTTTAAGGAGTTGATTATAAAAAGTATCAACTTTTGTAGATATTTGAGAGAGTGTAGCATCACGATTGATTTTTGCTATCCACATGTTTGATTCTTGAGAATATTTATTTGTATGGATTCCAGCAGCACCAGCTTGAGAGTTGTGGAGTATTGTTACAGCATTAAATACATCATAGTTCTCATCACCATAATGAGCTTGTGTAACCATGTTTAATTTCTTGTCTATCATCATAACCAGAGCATCTGTATTGTAAGTATCTTGTACATATCCAACTCCGATAAAAGAGCCATCGGAATACTCTTTTATATCTTTAAGCACACTTGAGTATGATGTATATATCTTTTTATCATCAATAATATCTTTATGCAGGTTAAATTTTATCAATCTAATTTGTTCTTTATTCATCTCATTTTGTTTTGAAAGTGAAAGTAAAAAGTTGTTGTCTCTAAGTTTTATTACTTTATGTGGAGTTACTTTATTTTCTTTTTTATAATGTTTTAACCAGATTTTATTTCCATTTTCATCTATTCTCATAAGGGTGATATTTTTATTTTTATTATATTGGGTGGTACTAACAATAATAATAGAACCATCATCAGCCTCTGCTGCATCTATTCCTCTATCATCATATTGAGTACCATATTTTTTACTCCATAGCTTTTTACCATTTTTTGAGAATCTGCTTAAGTAGATGTCATTTAATCCAAGCCCTGTTTCAAATATAGTATCATTTTTAGAACGCGATGTACGAGAAAAACCGACGCTTAAAACTCCACCATCATTAAGTAAGATTAAATTATTCATTTTGTCATAATTTTTAGTGCCAAATGTTTTTTTAAAAATTTGATTACCATTTGAGTCTAATTTTAATACAAGAAGTGAACCATCTAAGGTATATCCACCTATAAAGTATCCATTTGTAGGTGTTTTTACTACTGCTATTGCCTCGTTGATTTCAGAGTTAGTAGGTGTTTTATTTATGATAATATTAGCTTGCTTATCTACTTTTATTAGTTGCATCATAGTACCACTAGAATTTGAAATACTTTCTAGGTAGTCAAAAGCGTTTGTATATGAATTATTATAAGTAGATGTTTTATACTTTTTAGAGAATCCAACGGCACTAATACCTCTATCGTAATCTTGGGTAATATCAAATAGAGCATTATTAAAAGTTTTTTCTATAATTATAGAAAAATCCTTAGCAATAACAGAGGATATAAAGATCAGTAAAATTCAGACCCATTTCAAATGCAAATCCCCGTCGAAAACACT
>JAGGWE010000150.1 GCA_021157665.1 Sulfurimonas sp. | reverse complement strand
TTATTCCTGCTTCATCTGGTGATGCAGGACCAGGTGAAATTATAATTTTTTCAGGATTTAACTTTTCTATCTCTTGAACACTCATCTCATCATTTCTAATTATTCTTAAATCTGCACCTAACTCTCTGCAGTATTGAACAATATTATAAGTAAAACTATCATAATTATCTATCATTAAAATCATCTATATTCCTAAAATAAATCTATATCTTCATATCTCAAGAAGTATATCTTTTTTGCTCTTTTATTTTACTTATTTTGCTCTTCTATATTGTCACCTGTACCAAGAAGTATTGCTATCCATTTTGTATTTTCATTTGTATCTAAAGCAATTTTTACCATTATTGTTAACGGTATTGAGAGTAACATACCAACTGCACCCAATAACCATCCCCAAAATAGTAGTGACAAAAATACAACTAAAGTAGATAATCCCAAACCTTTACCCATAACCTTAGGTTCAATTATAGAACCAACAATTATATTTACTGCTATATAAATAATACCAACAGCAACTGAACTAAATACTCCTAACTGAACTAATGTAAGTAGCACAGCGGGAACAGCAGCTATTATAGAACCTATATTTGGTATGAAATTCAATATAAATGCCAAAACAGCCCATAAAAATGCGTATTCTGTACCGATAATTGATAATGCAATCCAAATTATAAAACCTGTAAGAAGAGAAATTATTGCTTTTAAAACCATATACTCTTTAATTTTAGATAATATCTCTTGTATATGAGTAACACTATTTTTAAGTCCATCTGCATAAGAGATTTTCTTTATAAAATGATTTGATTCAAGCAACATAAATATCAATGTAAAAAGAATTACAAATCCATTCGTAACCATTGAACCCATACTTTGTAGTAATCCAGTTGCAAACAACATAATCTGTTTCGAATTAATAACAGTCGATAATTCATCTAATGGCAAGACAATTCCAAAATCAGAACTAAAACTCTCTATGGAATGAAAATAAACCAATAGTTGTTGTTGATAGAAATCAATGTTTGAACTAAAATCTTGAACAGATGAACCAAGTAGTTTCGCTACAAGTGCTAAAAATATTACAAATATACCTATTACCAAACTAAGAGATAAAAAATCAGGAAAACCTTTTTTTCTAAAAAAATTATATGATGGGGACAAAATCACTGTAAGAAATATAGAAAGTAAAAATGGAACAACAATTTCTGAAGCACTTTTAATACCTGCTAAAACGATAACAACACTTGCCATAACAATAAAGGAGTAACCTATCTGTCTATTTTCCACATGCCAACCTTTAGAAATATTCTTAATTTTGAATCTGCTTTTTATTTGTCAATTGTTGCAAATAGTTTGAAATATTAATAAGTGCAAAAGTAACTAAAAATATCATTAATCCTGGGAAAAAACTAACCCACCAAGCTATCTCAACAACATCTTTTCCACCACTTAAAATTGTACCCCAACTCATTTGTGGAGCTACTATCCCAAGCCCTAAAAAACTCAATCCTGATTCAGCTAAAATTGCTCCACCTACACCGAAAGTAAAACTTACAAAATATATTGGAGCGAGTATTGGAGCATAATATTTAAATAAAATTTTTAGTTTTGAGACATTTGCTATATTTAATATCTTTATAAATGGTTGAGAAGTGATTTTAAAACTCTCAGAGCGAATTAATCTTGCTGTTGTCATCCATCCTGTTATAGATATAATCACAATTAAAACCCATGCAGAGGCATTTACATAACTTACAAGTGCTAAAAGTAAAAAGAAAGTTGGAAAAGTTAAAAAAAGATCTACCATAACTATAAAAGCCTTATCTGTTGTACCTCTAAAGTAACCTGCCATAGAACCTAGTAACAAGCCTATAACTGAAGCTATAAAAGCACTTCCAACTCCAATAATTAAAGAAACCTGACCACCCTGCATCAATCTTGCTAAAATATCTCGTCCAAGCCTATCTGTTCCTAAAAAATGTTCTTGTGATGGTGAAACAAGGATGGAAGAGGTATTTAAAGTATATGCATCCATATCATAAAAGAATAATCCAAAAAAAGAGAAAGTAAAAACTAAAAATAAAATAGATATACTAAATATTGGCATTAAGTATATCTCCTTTAGTTTATCGTTTTATGCCCAGAAGAGTTTCCATCATCTGATCTATTGTAGTAATAATTTTAGCCGCCGCACCATATGATGTTTGATATTTAATAAGATTTGTCATCTCTTCATCTATACTAACTTTTGAAGTAGAAAAATATTCCATCTCTACTGCATTAAACTGTGTTGTTACTGTTTCACTTCTCATAATTGCTGAATTTGTATGAACACCAACATCTGTCGCAATTATATCAAACATACCGTAAGTTGTTGTTTCAAATGTTTGATTGTCTATTTTATAATCAAAACGCTCAAATTGATGCTGAACCATATCTAATGCTAATCTACTATCACCAGCCATATTAGTATAACCAGCTGACATTAAAGTTGCATTATTTTTAAATTCAAAATTCAAGTCAATATCACTTGCGCTATCTCCATCAAAAAATCTATGCATACCCAAAGCACCAGCAAAATTAGTACCTGACGAAAAAGTTTCATCTTTTAAGTTGTCTTCTATAGCGAAAGTATAACCTCTCGACTCAGATAATGGATCAAGAGAAAACTCTACTTTATTTTCACCATTTGCAAATGTTGCCCAATTAAAATTTAAAAAATCATCTATATCATTATTAGCATTTGAATCATCATTATCATCAACTTGGGCTTTCATTTGCCCCTCTATTGAATTAGAACCAACATCACCTTTCATAGTGGTTGCAACATTTATATCTATTGCTCTTGAAGCTGTTATATTTCCATCAATATCATAAACAACTAAATTAAAAGAACCTTCATTAATATTATATGAAGAGGACATAAGAGAATTATCTGGATTTAACTCTAAAAAATTAGAATCCATTCTATTGGTTGCACTTGAAGCGTAAAGATTATTTGTAGATTCTATTAAACCTTTTGCAAAAGAATCAAGCTGGGCAATAGTATTTTGTAATATACCATCAGTTGGTACACCACTTGTATTATCTATTGTTCCACCTCTCAGTTCTAAAATAGCACCTATTTTACCACCATTTATATTCTCTTCCATTGGAACTAAAACACCATCTTCTCGCTCAAAAGAGATTTCATAAAAACCATTTCTATTATTATCATTTGATATATGTATAGGATGATATGTTGATCCATCAACTAAATTAAAACCATTGATGCTAACAGTATAACTTCCTGTTTTAGTATTTGATGAACTATCAATCTGAATATTTGATTCTAATTGTCCAGTAGTTGTTTCAGCACCGATTAATCTTGCTAAATCTCTCTCTATAATATTTCTTTTATCTCTTAAATCATTTGCAGTATAAAGCCCACCTGCTTCAGCAGTATCTATTGATCTATTTATTTCTGTTAACTCTTTTGCAAGTGAATTTACTTCATTTATATTTGTATATAACTGATCATTTAGCTGAGATTGTAAAGTTGTTACTTGATTTTGTGTATAAGAGATATGCTCTGAGAGAACTTCTGTTTGTTTTGCTAATGCTAACTTTATAGAATCATTATCAGGGTTATCAGCAAAAGTTTGCCACATATTATAATACTCTTGTAAATCAGCTTTTATACCAACCTCATCTATCTCTGGAAAATATGTTGACAACTGTTCTAAAGTTGCTTTTTCAAAATCTGTATATTCTTTTTGGGCATAAGTATCAGTATATCTATCAAAAACAAAATTATCAAAGACTCTTTT
>JAGGWE010000149.1 GCA_021157665.1 Sulfurimonas sp. | reverse complement strand
TTTTTTAACATATCAGTAATAATATTTGCTGTAGTTTCAACAATCGGTATAACCTTACTTGCTCCTGCCATACGAAGTTTATTTGCATCTTCATTATTATTTGCAAGTGCAATTATTGTCAAATCTTTAAAAGCTGATCTTAAAGATATAGTTAAAAAGATATTTTTTGCTTCTTCCATAAGTGTACAAAAAACTATCGATTTATCTGTATCATACTTATCACTAATTTCATCCCAATTATCACTTAAATCAAATTTTTTTATTGTAAAATCAAAATCGTTTTTAATATTCAGTTGAATATCTTCTAAAGCAAAAATAGTTACATCTTTATATTTATGGATAACATTTTTGGCAATTTCCATCCCATATTCATTATTTCCAAATACTAATACACTACTACTTTTCATGGTTCCCACCTATTTTTTTTGACAAATGTTTAATAAACTCTTTAATAAACATATGATTACCAATAATAAGTAAAATATCCCCTGTTTCTAAAAGAGTATCATCAATTGGATTAAAATAGAATCGCTCAGAACTCTTTTTATGTATTCCTAAAAGAACAATTCTAAATTTTATATTTTCCAAGGCTTTTACAAATACAATATTAGTGGCTATTCTATCAGTTATTAGTACCTCTTCTATCTTTATAAAACCATTTTCAGAACGCAACTCATGAATAGCTTCAAATGCAACTGGTTGACCTACATACTCTCTTGCAACAAGTCCAACAAACTCTTTATTATAAAGAAGTTCATTAACACCTGAATATAATAATTTATTTTTATTTACATTATTCATTAAAAGAGACATTATATAAATCTCTTTACTTATAGAGCGGACAGTTAAAGTAGTATATACATTTTCCACATCATCTTCTTCTAAACATAATACTGCTTTTACTTGAGTTTCCATATTTATATTTAATTTTTTGTAGCTATCAATACTTCCTGGATTATACTGGAGGGCTTGAAATCCATCTCTTTTTGCATTTTCAACTCGCTCTAAAGATTTATCTAAAATAATTATATGAAAATTTGCAGCAACTAATTTTTTAGAGACCTCTTTGGCAATATTTTCATATCCACATATGATATAAATTCTTTTTGTTTTTGATACATCTTGAATGGTCTTACTCTCTCTTATATCATCAAGCTTTTCAGTAAATGCAGATACAAATAGTGAAGTAGTAAAAGCTAAAACAGCTATCCCAGCTAAAATTACTATTACAGCTACAAATTGACCCTCTTTAGTTACTGCAACAACATCACCATACCCAACACTAGAAATCGTTACAATAGACCAGTAAAATGCTTCATAAAGAGTATTTATTGGTGAATCAGGATTATTTGCTTCCATCACATATATCAAAACAGATGATACAAATATAATTATGGAAGCAAACATTCCTAAAGTGAAAAATTCAAATTTTTTTGTTGCAAGAACAGAACTAAAAGTTTGAAAACTTTTTGCATATCTAAAGAGTTTAAAGACTCTAAAAAGTATAAATATACGCAATAATCTTAATTCATGGAAAAATGGCATAATAGCAAGTAAATCTATAATTGCCTTAACTGATAACATATACTCTATCTTATCTTTAAAAACTCTTTTAATAGCAAACCATAACTCAAAATCTCTACCTAAAAGATTACTATATTCATCTTGATGTATAATCACCTTAGATACACTGCTTGATACCCATAGTCTAAGTATATATTCAATAAAAAATATAATAGATATAATATAAGTATTAAATAGGTTCAGATAGTTGTGTGCATCTTTTTTAACTTCATATATGAGAATAGATACACTTGAAAAAATCAGTAACATCATAAAGATATCAAAAGATTTTTTATACTTGTACTCATCATTTTCAAGTATATTATAGAAAAAACGTCTTTTTTTCTGATACCAAATAGAATGTTCTAAAAAGTATGCTAAATCAATTATAAGACTATTTAAAAATTTCATTAACTAAGCTTTATTTTTAATATCTCATTTACAGCTTGTGGATTTGCACTACCTTTAGATGCTTTCATAACTTGCCCCACAAAAAAGCCAAAGAGTTTATCTTTTCCACCTTTATACTGCTCAACTTTATTAGGATTTGCTAAAATAATCTCATCACACATAGACTCAATAGCACCAGTATCTGAAACTTGTTTTAATCCAAGTTTATCTATCGCACTATCAACATCTGTATCATTTTGCATTAAATAATCTAAAACCTCTTTAGCAGCTTTTCCACTGATAGTTTTATCATCAATTCTTTTAACTAAAAATCCAAGTTTTTTTGCATCTATTGGTGAATTTGTAATATTTATCTCTCCACTAAAACGAGCAGGTAGTTCAACAGTTAGCCAAGTAATAGCAGTTTTTGCACTCACTCCATCTTCACTCATCATAGTCTCAAAAAAGTGAGCTGTTTCAATAGATGAAGTCACTACACCTGCATTATATTCATTCATCCCATATTCACTTATAAATCTAACTCTTTTTGCATCTGGAAGTTCAGGAATATTTGAATACTTTTTCATCATATCATTAGTTACAACACATTTAAGTAAGTCAGGCTCTGGAAAGTAACGATAATCAGCAGCTTCCTCTTTTCCTCTCATAGAACGAGTCTCTTGTTTAACTTGGTCAAATAAACGAGTTTCTTGACAAATCTCTTCATCATAAACACCATCTTCCCAAGCCTCTGTTTGTCTTGCAACTTCAACCTCGATAGCTTTTTGGATAAACTTAAATGAATTGATATTTTTAACCTCTACACGAGTATAAAGTTTTTTATCACCTTTTGGACGAATAGAAACATTTACATCTACACGAAATGAACCCTCTTGCATATTTGCATCACCGATATCAAGGTAACGGATGATTGAGTGAAGTTTTTTAAGATAAGCAACAACTTCATCACCATTACTCAAATCTGGTTCAGATACTATTTCAAGAAGTGGAGTTCCTGCACGGTTTAAATCAACCTTAG
>JAGGWE010000213.1 GCA_021157665.1 Sulfurimonas sp. | reverse complement strand
ATATAGGACAAATAATGAAAAGATACTTAATGTATATAACAATTATTATTATTTTAGGTTTTGGATTTTATAGTAAAGTCTATATCCCAAAACATACATTTAAGACAACAGAAGTAAACATAGCGGACATGAGTTTAAAAGTAAATGGAGTGGGTAATCTTGGTGCAAAAGAGATATATAAGGTAGGTTCCATCTATGGTGGTAAGGTTTTTTCTTTTGAAATCAATGAGGGTGATTTTATAAAAAAAGGAACTCTAATTGCCAAAATAGATTCAGTTGATTTAAGTGATAAAATAGATGAATTAGATGCAAATATCAAAAGAATACAAAGCGATATAAAAGCTTTAAAACTTGACAAAAAAAGTGCTATTACTTCTTATAATTATCAAGAAGTAATTTATAAAAAAAATTATCAACTTTTTAAAAAAGAAGCTATATCTGAACTAGATTTTAAAAAATATAAAACAAATCGAGATGTTTCTAAATTACAAGTAGGCAGTATATCTTCAAAAATAGATTCACTTTATGCACAAATCATTCAATTAGAAGCAAGTTCAGATGGACTTAAACAAAGACTTTCAAGATATATTATTTTAGCCCCTATTGATGGATATATAACGAAAAAACTTATCTCAAACTTTGCTATTATCAATCCAAATCAAACATTAGTGGAGATAGTAAATCCCAAAGATGTATGGGTAGAAACACATATAGACACAAGAATAAGTGGTGATGTTAAATTAGGAGATTTTGCAACAGTTAAACTTCGTTCATCAGATATAAAATATAAAGGAAAAGTTACAAATATAAAACCTGTAAATAATAGCGTTACAAATGAAAGAGAGATAGATATAAGTTTTGATAAGCTTCCAATCCCTTTTTATTTAGAGGAACAAGCTATTGTAGATATAACTATAAAAGAGTTAAAAAATATTATTAAAATTCCATTAACTGCATTAACAACATATAAAGAAAAAAATGGCGTTTGGATAGTGAAAAATAAAATTATAAACTTTAAAGAGATTAAAATATTAGCTTACAGTAACAATGGTGTTGCTACTAAAAACTTAGCATCTCAAGATATTTTAGCAATACCAAATCCAAAGAAAAAAACTTTTACAAATGGCATGAAAATATATAATGATTAATTTAGCATATAAAGATATATCACACTCTCTTGGTAAATTTTTAGTAACAGCTATTGGTGTTGGTGCCTTACTTGGTATTGTAGTGATTATGATAGGCGTGTATAGGGGGATGGTTTTTGACGCTCAAACATTAGTTAATGATATACAAGCAGATATTTGGATAGTTCAACAAGATACATTAGGACCATTTGCACAAACATCTAGAATTCATGAAGATTTAAAAAACCAAATTGCTTATCAAAATGGTGTGAAGTATGCAGAAGCTATAACATTTCAAACTTTTCAGATGGAAAACAAATATGGTGATTTTAAAGTTATGCTTGTAGGTTATGATCCATTTGGAAATATATCTGTTATAAACAAATCAAAATTAATTGAGGGTAGAGTTTTAAGAAAACAACACTATGAAATAGTGGTTTCTCAAAAAACAAACTACAAACTAGATGAATATATTACTCTAGGAAGAGATAAATTCAAGGTTGTTGGTATAACAAAAGATACTGTTTCAAATGGTGGAGACTTTCTTATCTTTACAAGTTTAAAGGATGCAGAGATTTTACAGTTTACCTACACAAATGAGAGAATTAGAAGTGATACTCAAAGAGGGATAAAAGGTTCAAACCCACATCTTGTTAATGCTATCATAGCAAAAACTAAAGATGGTTATAATCCTAAACAAGTTGCACGCAACATAGAACAAACAACACATAAAAAAGTATTTACAAAAGATGAACAGATAAATTTACTACTTCAAAAAGTAATAAAAAAATCATCAAAACAGATAGGAATGTTTACTGTAATCTTAATTATCGTATCTATAATCATCATTGCTCTTATTATCTACACTATGACTTTAGAGAAAATAAAAGAGATTTCCATACTTAAACTGATAGGTATTCCAAACTTTACAATTTCTAAAATGATTATTCAGGAGACTGTTGTTTTAGGAATATTTGCCTTTATCTCTGGAAATATTTTTGCACACCTCATAAGTGGTAACTTTCCAAAAAGAATAGTATTACTTATGCAAGATTCTGTTGGACTTTTTATAGTTATTCTTATATCTTCAATCTTCGCTTCACTATTTGGAATATATAAAGTTATAAAAACAGACCCTGCACAAGCGATAGGAGGATGATATGAATAATAATATAGCAATGAAAATAGAAAATTTAGAAAAAACTTTTGGAAAAGATGAAAGTAAAGTTTCTGTTATAAAAGATGCTAATTTTTCTTTAAATAAAGGAGAGTTTGTAGCTCTTGTTGCTCCAAGTGGTGCAGGAAAAACAACATTACTTATGATGTTAGGTTGTGTACTTGAGCCAACTAATGGAAAAATAACAATAGGGGATGAAGTAGTTTATAATAATAAATGGTTAATAAAAGATGATAGAGAATTAAGAAGAAAAAAAATTGGTTTTATTTTTCAAGCTCATTATCTTATTCCATTTTTAAATGTAGAGGAGAATATCACCCTTTTGCCATATCAGAATCAAGAAAAACCAGAAATTGTAAAACCTAGAGTAAAAGAGATTATGGATTATCTTGATATGAGTGATAAAATGAAAAACATGCCAAGTGAGTTAAGTGGTGGACAGAATCAAAGAATAGCAATAGCAAGAGCTTTAGCAAATAATCCAGATATTATTTTAGCAGATGAGCCAACAGCAGCACTAGATAAAGAGAGAGCAATAAGTGTAGTGGAGATGTTGAAAAAAATCACAAGAGAACACAATGTGACTATTATTATGGTAACACATGATGATAGACTTTTACCATACTGCGATAAAATTTTAACAATCAAAGATAAAAAAATAGATATAAAAGAGAATAAAAATGACACTATATAAAAAGATTTTACCACTAATATTGCTTAGCACAATTATAAATGCTACAACTCTAAAAGAGGTTATCCAAAGTACTTTACATAATAATGATAATATAAAAGCATCTAAATTAGAAAATCAAGCTAAACAAAAAATATTTAATAGTGTCGAAAATATCTATAATCCTAGAGCCACTATTGGTGCAAATTATTCAAGATTAGATTTAGATAAAAGAGTAACCCAAGTAGGTAGTACTATAAACGGTTATTTAAAAATAGATGTAAATTTATATGATGGAGGTAAAAACCAAGCAACTAAAAATCAAAAAAACTATGAATATAAGTCATCACTTTTAAATACAACAACAACTAAAAAAGAGAATATTTTACATGTAACTACCTTATTTTTTCAAATAAAAACTATTATTGATACTATCGCTGTTTATCAAGAGAAAGGAGAGACTCTTAAAGCTCAATATCTAAGGATGAACACAAAATATGATTTAAAAATGATAACTATTGATGAAGTTTTAAAACTGCAATCAGAATACGAAACAAATAAATATACAATAGAAGATTTAAAATATCAAAAAACAACTCTTTTAGCAAATCTCAACCTACTTACAAATCAAAAGATTACAACACTAGATAATTCTACCTTACCAGAAGTAAAAAACATAGAATTTCAGCCAAGTGAAAATATAAAAGCTTTATCTATGAACATTAAAGCTTCAAATGAAAATATAAAAATAATATCCTCTATAAATAAGCCTCAATTAAAATTAGAGAATAGTTTAAATCAATATAATTATAATAACTACGATGAACAAATATTAAAAGATTTACCAAATCAACAAAATCAATTTGGAGTAGCATTAACTTATAATCTTTTTGATACAGTTTCAAAATCAAAAATTGAAGCTAGCAAACTAGAAAAATTAGTTTTAAAACAAAAACTTGAATTTCTAAAAAAAGAAGAACAAATGAATTTTAAATTAGCAAAAAGAAAACTAACAACTCAAGAACTAAAAATAAATTCTCTTAAAAGTGCAGTCGAGATGGGAGAAAGTGTTTATAATATAGTAAAAATAAAATATCAAAATGGTATAGTAGACAATATAACTTATCTTGATGCCTTAAGTAAAAATACATATAATCAAGCTTTATATAAACAAGCATTAAACGATTACGAGATAGCGAAGGCAAACTATTATTTTAGTAGTGGAATTGATTATAAAACTTTACTAAATTCTTTCTAATCATTTTTACTTTTACTGCCTCAAGCGATCAAGGT